>JBAXMF010000324.1:0-3382 GCA_037134435.1 Methanomicrobiales archaeon
TATTATTGAATGCTACATTGCCGGTCAGGTTGTTATACCGTGAATTTACAAGGTATATCCCGTTATAAGTATTATTGAATGCATTATTGCCGGTCAGGTTGTTATACCGTGAATTTTCAAGCTGTATCCCGTGATACGTATTATTGAATGCTACATTGCCGGTAAGGTTGTTATATCGTGAACCAATCAGGTAAATGCCATCTTCCTGATTCATTGTTACATTGCTGGTATCAAGGGTATTGTTATCGGAGTTATCCAGGTAGAAACCATGGCCGTTGCGGGAAGCGGTGGTATTGGTGATGGTGTTATTGTCCGAATACCAGAGACCGACCCCTGCCCCTGCATGCCCTGGGGATGAACGGGCAGTATTGTTGGTCGCAATGCTGTCCTGCAACCAGTTATCATTGGAAAATAAGAAAACGAAACCGTTCAGGCCATTATCAATCGCCCGGTCTCCCGTAAAATTATTGAGGCGACTGTTCGATAAAACGAATCCCGACTCATTATTATGCACCGCATCATTGCTGGTAAGATTATTATTATCTGAATGATTGATGAAAATACCGCTGTGGATGTTCTCGTTTGCAGAGTTCCCGGTCAGGTTGTTGCCATTGCTTGATGCATTGAGCAGGAATCCATTCTGTGTATTATTGAATGCCGTGTTGTAGGCAAGGCGGTTCTCGCTGCTGTTATAGAGAGAGATACCATTCTGCCCATTGGATATAGCAATATTCCAGGTCACATTGTTGAGTTCAGAATCTGTCAGGTTTATACCGTCGAGTACGTTATAGGAAGCATTCGTGCCATTGATCGTGTTTCCATTCGAGGGATCGAGGAACACCCCGTTCCGCGTGTTGTGCTGTGCGATGTCCTGGTCGATAACCGTGGAGGCAGAGTTAACAAGGCTGATACCATTACCGCCGTTACCATTTGCCGTGTTGTTGAACAGGTAATTACCAGGGGATGACACAAGGCGAATCCCGTCCCCACCATTATTATTCGCCGTATCAGAATTCAATTCAACATACTGGGAATGATTCAGCACAATCCCGCTTCCCTGTCCGGCTGGAGCATTATATATCGAGTTCACATCCGTGATATTCGATAAAAACTCCCCGCCCGGGTTCCCAATCACGTGATTGAAAAAAATCCCGGCCTGTGTGAACCCGGTCAGGGTGATGTTCCTGATGCTGATGCTGCTCAGTGATGTCTGGTCGAAGGTGTTATAGTGTTCAGCCGACTGGTTGTTCACGATGATCCCGTATTCGGTGTGCCCGCCACCGTCGAGGACAGCACCCATCCCGTCGAAGATCACGTTGGAAACATTGATCAGGAGCGCAAAACCATTGCCGAAATTCGTATAGGTGCTGGCGGACGGATCGAAATTGACGCTGTTGTTGGCAGGGAACAGGTCGTACCGCCATGTCGTGCCGGACCTGTTGATCACCCAGTTACCGGCCGTCCCATTCAACGTGTAGTACAGGTTATCCGGCTGATAAGAGTTTAAAAGGCCGGGGGTGGGCGGGCCATGAATTGTAAGCGGGTAATTGTCAACGTTCTGCGTGTCGTATGTTCCATTTACATTGAAGGGTATGGTGAAGTTATGGCCAGTGTCAGGGTGGGTCTCGGACCAGCCGGTCCCGACTGGCGTTGCCCAGTAGTTTCCGCCGATGTATGGACCGCCGATGATGTTGGTGCCGGGGGTAGGTGTTGTGTTCCAGGTGTTGCCAATGCTTGTGCTATCGACTTTTGTGTTGTTTATATTGTTGAAGTAATTGTTATAGATGGTATTGTATGATGAATTCCAAAAGTATAAGGTTGACCCCTGGAGAGAGATACCGAAACCTGCGTTTCCCGTAATCCTGTTGCCGATGATGACGTTATATGGGGCATCACTGAGATTGAAACCATCTTCCCCATTCCCTGTCGCATTGTTGCCTAAGAAATGATTATCGTAGGAACGAAAGAGATTGAACCCATTCTGATCATTGTCAACGGCATTATTGTCCGTGAGGTTGTTCGAGTAGCTTAATGTGATATTGAACCCATCATGCTGATTCGAAGAGGCGTTGTTACGGGAAAGATTGTTCGTATTGGTGTTCTTGAAAAGCCAGAACCCGTCATTCGTATTATTGAATGCGATGTTGCGGGAAAGATTGTTATCGCTCGAACCGTAGAGTTTGAACCCATTTTCCCCATTCCCTGTCGCGTTGTTGCCCGTTAAGTTGTTGTGGTCAGAAGAATCGAGATAGATCCCATTTCCCCTATTCCCTGTCGCGTTGTTGCCCGTTAAGTTGTTGTGATCAGAAGAATCGAGATGGATCCCGTTCTCGGTATTATTGAATGCAATGTTCCCGGAAAGGGTGTTGTTGGTACTGGAACCTACCAGTCTGAACCCATTTTCCTTATTTCCTGTCGCGACGTTGTCCGTGAGTTTATTCGAGCTGGAGTTCGAGATATAGAACCCGTCGTAGCGAATGCTACCGTTGACGACGTTCCCCGTGAGATTGTTCGAATCCGACGTGTCAAGCACGATCCCATTCCACCCATTTCCCGTGGCGATGTTATCGGTGAGGTTGTTCGAATTCGAGTGGTAAAGATGGACCCCGATCTCTGTATTGTTGATGATGGTGTTCCCGGAAAGGGTGTTCTGATCCGATCTGTCTATCTCGAACCCGTAACGCTGATTACCCGTAACGTTGTTCCCGGAAAGGTTGTTGGTGTCGGAATTCAAGAGTTGTATACCATACCACCCGTTATTGTTCGCAGTGTTCCCGGAAAGGTTGTTGTCGGTACTGGAAGACACGAGTTGTATACCGTACAATCTGTTATCGTCCGCTGTACTGGAACTCACTTCAACCTGCTGTGAGTTGTTGAGCACGATGCCACTCCCTACCTGTACCTCGTCTTCCCCATTGGAGTTGGCAACCACATGGGTGATATTATTTTCAATAGCTCCCCCACCAACCACGTTATTGAAGAATATACCGGCAATATTGAAATTGATCAGGGTGATGTTGGTGATGCTGATACCCTGGAGTGCGTTCTCAGGGGTGTTTAAAAAGTTGTTATAGGAATCTGCACTCTGGTTGTTCACGATGATACCGTAATCGGCATTATGGCCGCCATCCAGGGTCGCACCCATTCCGTTAAAGATCACATCGGACGCATTGATCAGGATGGCAAAGCCGGATGTGAACCCGGAGAAGATACTATTGGCCCCATCGAACTTGATACCTGGCGTGTAGTTGATGTTGTGCGCCGGATCAAGGTCCATCACCCAGTCATGCCCGGGTTCATTGATGACCCAGCTTTGGTTATGCACATAATAGGGGTTGTCAGCAGAGGTATTTAGCGGCGGGTCAGACCAGGTGTAATTGTT
>JBAXMF010000325.1:0-3378 GCA_037134435.1 Methanomicrobiales archaeon
GGTTGACGGCGTGATAGGCCCCTTTTCGTGCGTTATGTATAATCTGCCGGAGCGAATCATACAGGGGATTTGATACAACGGGGTGGTGAGGGATATGGACATTTCCTTGCGAGAATTATTGTATGTACTGGGTTACCTGGACCGCTTCCCTTTTCAGGTTATTGTTCTTTGATTTTGGAAAGCCTGTACATCTACCGGGAATTTCTACCTTCACGTATGGAAATTCTTTTGTGAAGCCGAACCGGTTGCGGACAAAGAGGCCCCGGTAGTGAAGCCTCGCCATTTCAGACTAGGCAGGGCGGGGTACGCGATGCGGGGTGGTGGGTTGAGTTAATGTAAACGAGTTGAAAATGTTTGCACTCTCCTCCGAACTCTTACCCATCCAAGAAATTAACTGCTTTCAAGTTCCAGGTAAATTCTACCAGGTTTTGATAGCATGAATAAATTACCTTCAGGGATTTATGAACAGGTAATCAACAGCCAGATTGAAGAAAAAATCCGGCGATTAACCGCAGATTCGATCCAGGTTGGTAAAGAATCCTTAAAAAACTATGAAACTTCCGTAATCCTATCCCAATACCTGACACCCGTTCTCAAAAAGTCATTTGAATTTTACGATGAAAAGTCCGATTCTTCGATTACGCAACTGGTTGCATATTGCAATAAAATAATCGACCTGCTTACAACCATAACCCAGGAGGAGTGCCTGGACCAGTATAAAATAACAGATATCGGGGAGATCCTGTTATCAATCGCCCAAAACCCCCAATTACCCCCGGGCTCACCGAAACAAATCCGGCCAATAACGTCAATCTCTCAAAGCAGTCTCTTTACCGGATCTTCTATAGAACCAAGCCTTGTCCAGGAAATTAAGGCTGAAATTCTTTCGTCCGACAGAATTGACCTGCTGGTTTCCTTCATCAAATGGAGTGGCATCCGGCTCCTGCGAAATGAACTGGAGCAGTTCTGTAAAAAGGGTCAACTGCGTGTCATCTCCACCGCATACACGGGTGCAACAGATATCAGGGCGGTCGATTTCCTTTCGTCTCTCCCGAATACTGAAGTGAGGATCTCGTATGATACCGAACGGACCCGACTCCATGCAAAAGCGTATTACTTTCATAGGGATTCCGGCTTTTCAACCGCGTATATCGGGTCCTCGAACCTGTCGAACCCGGCCATCACGAGTGGTCTTGAGTGGAATGTGAAACTGACAGAAAAAGATTCAAAGGGGCTGATAACCAAAATCAAAGCTTCCTTTGATAGTTATTGGAATGATCCTGAATTTTTACGGTATGATCGACAACGCTTTGAAGATGCGATTCAACGGGAGCACCGAGGAGATAACGGGGGAACACCGTATTTTTTTGATATTGTCCCTTTCTATTACCAAAAGGAAATTCTCGACCGGCTGCAGGCCGAAAGAACGATACATCACCATTACAAAAATTTAATTGTCGCAGCCACCGGGACGGGAAAAACTGTTGTGTCCGCATTTGATTTTCGCCGGTTCCGGAAGACAATCAACCCTCATGCACGGTTGTTATTCGTTGCACATCGCGAGGAGATCCTCAAACAGAGTCTTCACACCTTCCGGGCGATAGTAAAAGATCCTAATTTTGGTGATATCGGCATCAGGGGGAGAATCCCGCCCCAGATTGATAATATTTTCATCTCGATTCAAACGTTCAATAGTGCGGACTTTTCCACCCGGATGCCCCCCAATTACTATGATTTCATTATCATCGATGAGTTTCATCATGCAGCTGCCAAGTCATACCAGGGCCTTCTCTCATATTACCAACCAAAAATTCTTCTGGGGTTAACTGCTACGCCGGAGCGGATGGACAATCTCGATATACTGGGATATTTTGATGGGAGGATAGCGGCAGAAATCCGACTGCCCGAAGCAATTGGCCGGAATCTCCTTGCACCCTTCCATTACTTTGGGATCACGGATACCGTAGACCTTGACGAGGTTGCATGGTCACGGCGAGGAGGGTACGATAAGGGTTCACTCTCAAAGAAATACACGGGGAATGTGCAAAGGGCAGACCATATCGCTGCGTCGCTGAGAGATTACATCACGGATATCGACGAGGTTATCGGTCTTGGGTTCTGTGTCAGCATTGAACATGCCAAGTTCATGGCAGATATTTTCACTAAATTTGGCATTCCCTCTGAACATTTAAGCTCGGATAGTTCTTCTGAAGAACGAAACTCGATCCAGAGAAAATTAGTGAACAAAGATATTCATTTTATTTTTGTTGTGGACCTCTATAACGAAGGGGTGGATATCCCTGATGTGAACACCATCCTCTTCTTACGACCCACCGAGAGTGTCACGGTCTTCCTCCAACAGTTGGGGAGAGGGCTCCGGCTTGCAGAAGGGAAGGAATGCCTTACGGTTCTTGATTTTGTTGGCCGCCAGAATGCGAATTATCGTTTTGATATCAAATACCAGGCTCTTGTGAGCGATGCGAGGATTCCGCTTTCCGAACAGATACGCGATAACATATTCTCTCTCCCCCGTGGATGTTTTATCACACTGGAGAAAGTAGCTCGCGAGACGGTACTCTCTCACCTGGAAAAATCACTGTCTAGAAGAACTACATTGGTCCAGAAAATCTTAACCTTTGAAGCAGAAGCTGGCGAACCACTTAATCTGAAAAATTTCCTCTCCTATCATCACCTTGAACCCAAGGATATTTATTCGAAATCGAGTTTCCGGCGACTGTGTGCTGACGCAAATCTTTGTTCTCCTCCAACGGTCGAAGAGGATGAGGCTATCAAAAATTCTGCACGAAAAATGTTGCATCTCAATTCTATCTCATTTATCCGGTTCATCCGGAAAACGTTATCCGCACCACAAATTTCCTCAGCAGAAATGGAGGTTCCACAATTGAAATCGTTCCAAAATATGCTGTATTATTCGGTCCACTCTCAACCGGACCCGAAATTTACTTATTCAGACATCCGTTCAAGTTTCCAGGATGTATTGCAGAAAGAATGGATGGTACAGGAGATTGATTGTCTCCTCTCGTACCTGGAAGAAATAACGGACGTGCTTGAAGATACGCTCAATATTGGGTATGAATCGGGGATCTCTCTTCATTGCACCTATAACCGTGACCAGATTTTTGCAGGGCTCGGGCACTGGACCCCCACCCACATGAATGTCAGTGGAAAACGTGAAGGAGTTCTCTTTATGCGGGAGAAGAAGGTGGATATCTTTTTTATCACGCTGAATAAGTCAGAAAAACACTTTTCGCAATCTACGATGTACAACGATTACGCGATTAACGAGACCCTCTTCCATTGGCAATCCCAAAGCACAACGTCGGAATCATCGCCAACAGGTCAACGATACATCAACCA
>JBAXMF010000326.1:0-3368 GCA_037134435.1 Methanomicrobiales archaeon
CGAGACAATAACAAAGACCGGGCCGGCCGTGCTCATTGCACTCGGGGCAACATCACTCGGGTTCGTTGCGATGTTCATCACCCCCATTCCGATGATCCAGACATTTGCCATGGTGTCCATCCTCGGCATTGTCTGCTGCTATCTTACCTCCCTGTTCGGTTTCGGGGCATTTGTCCTGTTACTTAAGTATGAACCAAAACCACCCGGAAAGAGCATTACCGAACGTTTAATGACCCGGTACGACGCCCTGCTTTCAAGAGTCGCGGCTGGCGTTATAAAAATAGCCATGCCGGTGATACTGGTGGCTGTTGTTATTGCAGCAGTGGGACTTACCATGGACCCCGGCATTCCCGTCGATACATCGTCAAAATCGATGGGGCCGGCAGACCTGCCCGCACAGCTGGTCGCTGACGAGGTCCAGTCCGTGAGTGGGTCATTGGCACCTCTCCCCCTTTACATCAGCGGGATTAATACAAAGACCGTAGAGGGGGTCTTGTGGACCGATCGGTTATGTACTGAAATGGCGGGTAATTACTACCAGATCTCAAGTATATCCAGCATTTCATCGCTTGTACGGTCATACAACAACGGGGTGCTCCCCGTAAACCAGGCCAACCTTGACCGGGTGTTAGCAACGATCCCGGTCGAAGAGAAAAATCTCTACCAGCTTGACGATGCAACATCGGTCATCTCAATTGATACCATATCGATGAGTATCAACGAGCAGCGTGCATTTTCGGACAACGTCGTGAAGGACATCGCATGGCTCGAACCCCCGCCTGGAGTAACTATCGCCCCGACCGGTGACTTCACCCTCTACACGATCCTGACCGACCAGATTGTGGCGAATAAAGATAAGATGACCTACATCGGGTTTGCCCTCATATTTATCTTCCTCCTTCTGGTTTACCGGAAGGGAATTGCCGTGACCCCGATTATACCTCTTATCTGTGTGATTGGGTGGAACCCTCTTGCAATGATTGCACTTGGGCAGAATTACAGTATTATGACTGCCGTGCTCGGTTCCATGACTATCGGGGTTGGATCTGAATATACAATCCTCGTCATGGAACGGTACCTCGAAGAGTACCAGAAAACCGGGGACCGCATCGGGGCTATCAAAGAGGCCGTAAGGAAAATTGGGACTGCAGTGTCTGTTTCAGGCCTGGTGACCGCTGCCGGATTCTCCGCGCTGATGTTGTCGTCATTCCCGGTCCTTTCCGGTTTCGGGCTTGCGACCGTGATCGTCGTAATTTTCTCCCTGGTTGGAGCCATTGTGATCATGCCTGCCACATTGGCCCTAATGGGCGGCTTGGGAAAAAAACAGGCCCCGTTAACAGGAGTTGTTGAAAGTCCACGGTGAGAGCGAAATTCCTTCCTTTTTTCCATCCACATTTTTTAAACCACCCGCATTGAAGACGTGAATTTTTTATTATGCCCCCTTACAGGTTTATACCAATCGAATAAAAGGGTATAAATGTCATCCATCTCAAGTAGGTGGTATCGGCTGAAAATAGTCCGCATTTAGAATTTTCCCGGGAGAACCATGGCAAATACTTCATCCAATGGGTTTAAACTGACGCTTATTGCGTTTATTCTTATCACTTGTGCAGCGCTGATGAGTATCCGTACATTCCCCACGCAGGGGGTTGTCGGGTGGCAGTCAATCATTTTCTGTCTCCTTGCGATTGTCATGTACCTGATCCCGGCATCACTCGTATCCGCCGAGCTGGCGACCGGATGGCCTCAGGAAGGAGGTGTCTATGTATGGGTCAAAGAAGCATTCGGTGAGCGATGGGGATTTACTGCAGTCTGGCTGCAGTGGTTCCAGATGACGATCGGGTTTATCAGTATCCTTACCTTCATCGCGGCGACCCTATCTTTCCTCTTTAACCCGGTCCTCGCAAACAACAAGCTCTACATGTTTATCATTATCGTCATCGTCTGGTGGGGACTGACGTTCCTGAACTTCCGGGGATTGAAGGAATACGCCCGGATCAGTTCAGTCTCCGTCGTCCTCGGGACGTTCATCCCGGCAGCGGTGCTTATCATAGGAGGACTGTGGTATATCCTTGCAGGAAACCCCGTCCAGATCACCCTCAACCCGACGCTGAATGATTTAATACCCAATTTATCCTCGGCATCGAACCTCGTCCTGCTCGTCACCTTTGTCTTCGTGTTCATCGGGATCGAGATGACCGCAACGCATGCACGGGAAATTAAAGACGTCCAGAAAAATTACCCCCTCGGTATCCTCGTGGTCGGCGTCATTATGGCGGTCGTCAGTATCATCGGTGCAATCATCGTCGCCATGCTTGTCCCGCTCGGGAACTTAAACCTCCTCGCCGGGATCATGCAGTCATTCGGCGTGATTTTTTCCAACCCCTCCCTGTCCTGGGTAGTAACGCTTATCGCTCTTCTTATCGTAATTGGTGCGATCGGCCAGGTCTCGACCTGGATATTAGGTCCTGTCAGGGGTCTTTTTGCAACAGCCGAGGAAGGTACCCTCCCCCCCATTTTACAGAAGAAAAATAAGAATGACATCCCGGTGAACATGCTGATCCTGCAGGCGGTGCTCATCACCTTCTGGGGAGCAGTATATGTCCTCCTTCCGGGCGGGGTGAACAGTTCATTCTGGATGCTCTTTGCCCTTACGACAACGGTGTATATCGTCATGTATTTCCTGATGTATGCCACGGCGATCCGCCTCCGGTATACCCGGCCCGATGTCCCACGTGCATTTAAAATACCCGGCGGAAAGCTCGGTATGTGGATCGTCGCAGGGTTTGGTTTCCTGATGATGGTAATTCTGTTCGTCCTGGCCATGCTGCCACCCAGCCAGATCAAAGAAGGCGGCAGTTTCGTCCTGTTTATGATAATAGGTACCCTTGCAGTCGCAGTAATCCCTCTTATCATCTATGCATTCAGGAAACCGGGATGGAAGATCAGCAAGTCAGCCGAAGAGTCCGTTGAATAATTGAAAAGGAGTTGATGCAGTCATGGCAGCACGAAAGAAAAATACCCGGGAAAGCGCTGGAAGCAAAAGGAACGAAGAGAATGTTGAAGTAAAGGCCCTGTTCCTGGGCCCCCGGTCGGAAAACCGGGACTATTTCAAGAACATGCTGACGTTCCTCATGGACGAGCACATGCACTGGAGAAGGGATTTCCACCCGGAAGATCCTGATGTCGCCTCAGCGCGGGATATGCGCAGTGGGAAATTCCTGGCCACCCTTGACCGCACGTCTGAGGTTCTCCTCGAGCTCTCCGCGCGCCTCAAGGAGGATTCCATGCCCTGGTTCTCAGCCAGGTACCTGGGCCACATGAACAGCGACACGCTAATGGTTGCTAACCTTGCCTACATGGCAACC
>JBAXMF010000327.1:0-3361 GCA_037134435.1 Methanomicrobiales archaeon
TTCCGTCGACTGAAAAGTTGTCCATACCCTCGTAATACCGAATTGGCCTCCCATCAGCAAGGTTTGTCGAATCAATATCCATCATCGGGGTGAAATTTTCGGCACTCTCAAACAAGAAATTATACGTGTTCCGGTCCAGCTGGTTCCCCGATACCGTGGATGCCGTCACGTCATAGAGTGAAAGCCCGGTCGCATCTTCCCCGGTGCAGTCTGAAATGGTATTATGTGATACGTTGATGCGAGTGGAGTCTGAAAGATCAATTCCTGATGAATAGTCTTTCAGATTTTTTACCTCGTTGCCGGAAATCAGGCTATCCATCGCTCCCCAGACCCCAATCCCCGTCCCTTTTTCTGAATCAAACACATTGTTGTCCAGGACTGCAATATCTGACAGGTGATACATGATCACCCCGGTACCTGAATAATCCGGTGGTGCATTCACCGTTATTGCAGGTCCGTTGCTGTTAGTGACCGAATTGTTCCGGATAAGGATATCGTGGATTGATGGGGTGAAGTCTGCTTCTTCTTGCCAGATTACGGAAGACTCGATCGTCCCCCCGGTGACGGCGTTATGTTCAATCCGGACACCGCTATAGTCTGCATCTAACGGAGAATATATTGACGCAATTGCTCTCTGGCTGACTTCGGTGGTCTGGTTGTTTACGATAATTTCGTTTCGTTCAACGACCAGGTCCAGGCAGTCCTGGAAATAGATACCATAGCCACCGGTAGACTGCATCATACAGTCCGCGATGGTGATATCAGAGATCCCAATCCCCTCGATAACGGCATCACCTTCGTATCCCGGGCGGTGGATTCCGACCGTTACATTCCGAACGGTAACATGGCTGGCCTTGAGCTCGATTGCATGTTCCCCTTCACCATGGATATCAAACCCTTCAAATGTCACACCAGGTGCACTGACGGTCACCGCCACTGGCATGGTATACCTGCCGATATGTGGGTATTCTCCGGAACTGGCGATCCCCGAAAGGTTCACCGACTTGTTGATCTCGATGACCTCGTTGTAGGAGCCACTCATCACCTGGATGGAGTCCCCGTCTGCAGCATAATTAATCGCATCCTGTATTTTCGTGAAATTACACCCTGCCGGGCAGACGGTAATCACGTCAGCCTGGGCATTCAGGGGAATAACCGATATACAAATAATAACCGACAAAATTGCTAAAGCATAAGCTGGTTGAAAGCACTTCTTCATTGACCCACCTTGATTACCTAGGGGAACGATCGTGTACTATAATAATATTGTGCGATTGAACGAAATGAGAGATGTATCGTGGTCGTTTCATCGATGCAATAGGGACATATTTTTTATTCCCTTTTCTTCATACCCAGGGATACTCCCACGAGAGGACATAACAGGATTTTGAATTGACGGGGGCCCGTAACGTTCATTTCCATGCCGCGACCGATTCGACCGGGTTTCATAAACGTCCATGCCCTCTCCAGGTGGCTGCGTGATGGCCCGGACAGACCACAAATCATTCATTTACCCGGTCTCAATCACCCGATCCCTCAAATATCTCTACATCTTCATCTTTCAAAAATAACCCGGATTAATGGCCTGATATTCACGAAACGATGAATTCGCTCTTCAATCCGCCACCTCGAAGAGTAATGCGCTAAGAACAACAGTCCCTTTCCATATCTCGTGGACCAGGTAGATCTCAAGAAGGAAGACAACATACATTAGCGTACTGAAAACGGGTCGGTTGTTATCCCGTGTGGCCAGGCAGGAAAATAGAAGCATGCCATCATCATCACTGGCCAGGGAAAAAGTGATTACCATACTCGCCAAGCCGCCGGGAGAGCAAATCCCACTATTTTAAGCCCGAATTATAGAAAAGATCCCCCGGGGGGTATCCATTATCCCACCCCAATCAATAGAATCCATTATCGTTCGTTTAAATCGCCCGCATTTTACCCCGTTTGGTTATGATGCTGAAAAAAGGTATTTACGGGGGATTTAGTTAGAATAGATCGATTATTGACCTCTATTTGGGGTTTATCATTTTCTAAAATCCCAAAAAAGGCCTCGTTTAACCCCTTACCAGGATAATTCCCGGGTTCATCTTTGCAATAGACCTCCTCGAGGTTCAACGCGGTGAGCGGCTTGCAGGGAATCTCACTTGACCTTGATTTTTTCCGATGCGGGGACCATGCCGCCTGCCTGTTCCGGCGATTGCGATTATCGTATCACCACACTTCACATGATCGGCATCAGTGGCCATGGGCACGATCTCAAAGCAGACCTTGAACCCCTGGCAAAAACAGCGCAACAGTTTTGCCATTACAACCCAACTTTGCCACTAAAAAAATAAGATGGTCCCTGGTCTAATTGATGTATGCCAAAAAAAAACATGAAACCTTTTGAAATTGTTCCCAACCAGAATCTATCCTTTCCTATCGGAACCATTGTAACCGTTGAAAAGCTGTATCAGGTTTTGAAATGCGGTGAAATATTCGACGAAACAAAAAAAAAACTTATCGCGGTACTGAGTGGGTTGCCCGATAATAGGATGCCAGGGGAGGGGGACACATTCCCCCTCCCTGAACAGTTCCTCTTTACAGGATATGCTTTATGGGATATGGGCGGGCATCCCACCATCGCACTGAAATATTGTTAAACACATCTGAAAATAATTTGATGTGGGGTTTCCGGGTCAATAAATCCAGGTATAATGAAGCGTTTTTATCCTTTCTGTTCACTATCGCTTCTATGCTGGAATTATCAAGGACGTGATATATCACTATTTCCGAATCTGCACCCGTAAGGAATGCTTCATTGGCTAAACGGAATACCCCAGACACTTCCATATCAGGCAGGACTCCTGCTATCCGGTTGTGTCGCACAGCAGTAAAGAACTTCCCTGTCTGGTTGGAAAAGGAGACCCACTCATCAGACACAGGCCCTACATTTGTTATTTTCCCATTCTCGATCACGTTCCGATTATCAATCTTCCAGTCTCCTGCCATGACCGGATACGAAAGGTCAGATTGTGGTATCGATGTTTTATTTTTTGTTACCACGCGATCAACCACGTAGGTCCAGTCGGTATCACCAGGTATGATAAAAGCACTCTGAATGCTATTATCTCCCGCCAGGGAGCCGAACATATATGCCCCGTCTGATGAAGTGGCATATAATCTCCCGGTCTCTCCGACAGTTCCTGCAAGCGTTAGATTGATAGTGGTTCCGTCGTCATCCAGGACACTTTCAGTTCCGCTCCAGATTCTGCCCTGCTGCTTATCAATGGTGATGTGGCCCGTAGTACTTGCTGAATTTTTCCGGTTGTGAGTGAGGTTCCATGTTCCGATCAGTTTTGGTACTTCACTGAAT
>JBAXMF010000328.1:0-3346 GCA_037134435.1 Methanomicrobiales archaeon
CCCAGGCTGACCTCGATAAACTCCTTTGCGTCCAGCAGTCTCGCAATAGTCTTCGCTGACTGGAGCTCACGTCGCTCTGTCCTCTGGCCATAATTCACATGCAATGCGTAAATCTCGTAACCCTGGTCTTTTGCGACATACGCGAGCGTGGTGGAATCCATTCCACCCGATAACAGACATATTGCTTTCATCAGCGGACACCGATTATTTTATGGAGCTGAACCTGGAACCTGACGGGAAGATTGTTGTCAAGTACGTAACATGCGACTCCATGGTAGTCAGATCCTGCCACGGGTGAGAAAAAGATCTCCCCCCTGATCGGGTGCTGCTGAATTACCTCCGCCGCATACTGGCAATCTTTCTGGTCACCGACTACAAATTTCACACTATCCCCCGAGGAGATTTTTCTGAGCAATGCCAGGTCGCTCTGTTCTCCGGATGACGGGCACTTGACATCCATGCAGATGGTAGCATTATCCTGTACCGGTCCGAAATCGATTGTGCCGTTGGTTTCGATTTCGATTGAGTATCCAAGCCGGCTGAGGCGGGAGAGTAGTACACGAAGATCTGATGCCTGGAGGAGTGGTTCCCCGCCGGTAATGCAGATCTCCATACAACCGGACTCGTCCAACTGCCGGATGATTTCGTCGTTGTCGGTCTCCTCTCCCTGGTCGTGTGAATGTGGTGTATCGCACCATCTGCAGTTAAGGTTGCACCCGGCAAGCCGTATGAACACCGTGGTTTTTCCCTGGTTCCTTCCCTCCCCCTGGAGGCTTTTAAAAATTTCAATCAGTTTCATTCGTAATCTCTGCAAAACAGGTCGGAGACTCCCAGACCCTTATTTTTACAACAATAGCGTCAAGGCCTGTTGATTTACACTCGGTATTAATCCGCTCCCTGATTATATCTGCAAGCAGCTCACTGGTCGGGTCCCCCGGTGTCCTGATGACTGGTTGGAACTGTTCGAGACACTCAACCATCGGGTCCTGTTCGTTCAGGATCACCTGGTGATCATAGTATTCTATCGTCTCACGGATCAGATTATAGTCCACAAGGATCCCGGTGACCTTGTCGATGGAGCCCCTAACCCAGACTTCCACCTTCCAGCGGTGACCATGAAGGTTTGCACATTTACCATTATAATGGAGTAAACGATGACTTGCATCGAAATATGCGTTCTTGTAAATCCGGGAAATCATCATAAGAATTATGCGGGACGGGGATATAATATTATTATCAATAGAGACTAACACATACAGGCAAGCGAGAGCAATTGCACAATATATAAATTTGTTCCGCGCGTTTGTATTATATCTCAGCGAGATACATATGCATCCATAAAAACCAGATTTGCGAGGGTATTTAATGGGACAGGGTAAATTTGCGGCGAGGAAACTCACTCGCGACTCAAAAAAATTCAGGTGGAGTGATCCCACCTATGCACGGCGTCAGGACCAGCTGGACCTTAAATCCGACCCATTACAGGGTGCGCCTCAAGGGCGCGGGATCGTCCTAGAAAAGATTGGGGTTGAGGCCAAGCAGCCCAACTCCGCGATCCGGAAATGTGTCCGTGTCCAGCTCATTAAGAATGGGCGTCAGGTCACGGCGTTTGCGGTCGGCGATGGTGCAATTAACTTTATCGATGAGCATGATGAAGTTGAGATTGAGGGTATTGGTGGCAGGCTCGGGCGTTCCATGGGGGATATCCCCGGTGTCCGGTATGTTGTTACCAAGGTCAATAACGTCTGCCTCCACGAAATGGTAATTGGCAGGAAGGAGAAACCACGCAGGTGATTTTTGTGGCAGAGAACGAGAAAAAAGAGACGAAGAAACTGCTCTTTAACCAGTGGGATATGAGCGAAGTCCAGATTAATGACCCTGCCCTTGTGCGGTATATCAACCTCCATTCCATGATTGTACCCCATTCATGTGGTAAATTTACCCGCCAGGAGTTCAATAAGGCAAACATGCTGATTGTTGAGCGCCTGATTAACCGGCTCATGAAGTCATCGAAGAATACAGGGAAAAAGACCCTTGCGATTCGAATTGTCACGGATGCATTCAATATCATCAATAAGAAGACAAAGAAGAATCCGGTTCAGGTCCTCGTGGAAGCGGTAACAAATACCGGTCAGAGGGAAGAAACGGTCCGGCTTAAATATGGTGGTATTAATGTTCCGAAATCAGTCGATACAGCACCTCTCCGCCGTGTAAATACATCCATGTTCTTCATATCCGAAGCGGTCTACAAGAATTCTCAGAAGAGCAAAAAGTCCGCCAGTGCGGCTCTCGCTGATGAATTGATCGCGGCATCAAAGGGCGATGTAAAGACATATTCTGTGAACAAAAAGGAAGAACGTGAACGGATAGCAAAGTCCGCGCGTTAATCATTACAATCTCTTTTTAAAGGTGTTTTCATGGTTCGTGGCAAAAAAATGGTTGAGCGCGTAATGGAGCTCATGACTGAACCGGCCCACATCCGGAATATCGGTATTGTAGCACATATTGACCATGGCAAGACAACCCTTTCTGATAACCTGCTTGCAGGAGCAGGCATTATCAGTGAGGAGCTTGCCGGTAAACAACTCTTCATGGATTCTGATGCGGAAGAGCAGGCACGTGGGATAACCATCGATGCAAGCAACGTTTCGATGGTCCACGAATATAATGGCCAGGAGTACCTGATCAACATGATCGATACCCCCGGACACGTAGACTTCGGTGGCGACGTTACCCGTGCCATGCGGGCTGTTGATGGGGCAGTTGTCCTTGTTGATGCGGTTGAAGGGACGATGCCCCAGACCGAGACCGTCCTTCGTCAGGCATTAAAGGAACAGGTCCGTCCAATTCTTTTCATTAATAAAGTCGATCGGCTGATCAATGAACTCAAGGTGGATGAGATGGAGATGCAGATCCGCCTCGGAAAAGTCATTGACAAGGTCAACAAGTTAATCAAAGGCATGAACGAGGAGAGTTACAACAACGGCTGGAAGCTTGATGCATCAGCAGGGACGGTGGCATTCGGTTCAGCACTCTATAACTGGGCCGTATCTGCACCTTACATGAAAAAGAGCGGTGTCTCGTTCAAAGAGGTCTATGATAAGTGTAAGGCCGGGGATATGAAGAGTCTTGCACAGAGTAGTCCGCTCTCTGAAGTGTTACTTGATATGGTGGTCACGCATCTTCCAAATCCAAAGGATGCGCAAAAGCGTCGTATCGGTGTGATCTGGCATGGTGACAAGGAGAGCCCCGAAGGGAAGTCCATGCTCAACTGTGATCCGAATGGCCCGGTCTCCATGATGGTCACCGATATCTCGTTCGATCCCCATGCCGGTGAAGTGGCCAC
>JBAXMF010000329.1:0-3342 GCA_037134435.1 Methanomicrobiales archaeon
CTGGATCGCACAGACCTTGATGTCAGGGCTGTAGATGTAGGGGACAACTCCAGCTGCAGTCTCCAGTTCGACGTCAACATTTGCCCACTTCAGGTGGTTAAGTCCGCCAAGGTGGTGCTCGAACGGACCGTCCGCGGTCATCGTCGTTGTCTCGTCAAGGGTAACGTTACCGGTATCGATGGTAAGATTATCCTGCTTGTTGACGTAGTCCATGACTTCCTTTGCCTTGGACTCGAAATTGCCCCAGTTATCGCCGCCGTATGAATGGAACTGGAGGTGGGTCTGGTGCATCACCTGCTTTCTGCCGAAATTGTTCTTTGCCTTGAACCCTTCTGCAAGTTTAAGGGTATCAAGAGTCGTCTGGTAGCAGCCCGGGTTGCCCAGGTTGTTTCCATGGATGTGGATGGAGTGCGGCAGGCCAAGATATTCGTTGGTTTCGATGAGACCGGTAATGATATCTGCCGGTGTGATGTCGAAATAAGGCACGGGGTCATTGACCGATAGACAATTCAGTCCCCATGCCCAGGCTTCTGTTCCACCGGGGTTGACTACTTTAATGCCGTATCCCTTGGTCTGGTTGAGGATCCATGCAACATATGCCGCATTGTTCTCGATTTCATGGTTCTTGAGATACTCAAGCATGAACCAGTTGTTACCGAAAACCGGGAGTGCTGCCTCATCAATGATCGGGGTATCGTGGATCTCTTCATGCACATGTCGTGCGTAAAGCGGGGGCATTGCAGCTTCCATCGCAAAGGTGTAACCCATGCGGGCGTACTCATAGCCGGTTTTGAAGACTGTCGGAATTGATTTGCCGCCTTCGATCCTCGTCATGCCCGGCTTCTTATGCGAATCGAAGAGTTTGTCCTCGGGGCGGAACCAGCGGCCCAGGTTGACCTTTGGCCCGGCAACATGGGCATGGATTTCCATTGCCCCTGCCATTATTGACTTGCCCTTTGCATCGATCTGTTTTGCCGATGAGGAGAGAGCCGTCGTCTCGACGATCTTTCCATCTTTTACGGCGATGTCTTTCCTGTCGCCCTTGATGCCCTGTACCGGGTCGAAGACGTGTCCGTTCTTTATAAGATATTCCGACATTATTGCGCCCCCATCAGTTGGTCTACGCGTTCATTGATCTTTGTGAGCAGTTCAACGTCAGTCAGCATGCCGTCCGGTGCATCAACAACTTTCCTGGTCTCAATTGGCACGTTATCCATACGATAGGCGCACCCGCCAGTCTCGACCCCGACCATCGCGACCGGAATATGGAGGTCCGAGATCTCGGTCGACATGTTGATATGCGGGTCCACGGTCACGGTCGGTTTCCTGGACATGCTGATAACCGAATCAATTGGGAAATGGGCGCCTGGATCGGTGGCGATATTGAAACATGCCTCAACTTCATTTCGAACCAGAAGATCGACCGACGTTGTCTCACCGGTCTGGTACCGTGCCTTTGTCCTGCGTGAGAGATCCACTGCATAGGGGAACCCGTACTGCCAGGAGAGTACCTGGCCGGAACCGGTTACGTTCCAGTGGCCACGCATGGCTACGATCGAGAACTTGGTAAAGTCATTCAGGTCACGGGTAAGGCTGATCGCAATGTCGATGTTGTGGTTCCTGCCAAGGGTGTGGGTAAGGCCCATACCGAAGAAGATCACGCCAAACCGGGCGGTCTTTAAGTCTTCTACAATCTCAATGATCTTTTCCCGGGGGACTCCCGCAACAGTAGCCGGTAGTTCTTCGCCCCTTGCCGCAGTACGTAATGCATTAAAGAGTTCGTAGTCGTGGCCCTGCTCGACCTGGATGAATTCATCCGCACAGCGTGCGGTATCCGTGTAGCGGCAATCAAAGCAGTAGATCTTGCGTCCTTTATGTCCTTTGACGGTGAAGAACCCACGGGGGAATATGGAGTACCGGGACATGTGCCGCGGATGGGCGTGTGCCGGGTTGCACCCCCAGAAAATAACGCGATCTGCACGGTTCTTGACTTCCCCGAGCGTGCAGCTTGGAATACCAACATCCTGGATTGCAATAAGTGATGAGCCGTGGCAGACCGTTGCACAGTTATCAACTACACCACCGACTTTTTCGGCAATCTCGTGTCCTACACTCATCGCCTGGCAGCTGGTGGATGCCCAGCCGTACATCAGTGTCTTTCTTGACTTGACCAGCATGTTGGCGGTCCAGTCAATTGCCTCGTCATAAGAGACTTCCTTGAACGTGCCGTCCGCCTGCCGCATGCGGGGGCGGGTGATACGGCCGGGAAGACTAGAATGGTTGAACTTCTCTGCACCGATTGCACAGGCATTGCGGACAGAAAGGATCTTTTTGTTGTCATCGGAAACCGTAATTTCCAGGTCGTCACAGAGTGTCCCGCAGAACGGACAGGTTACATCAGTTACTACTTTTGTCATTTGCACATCACTTCTTCAAGAGTCCGCAGGCGTCTTTGACAACATCAACCGCGCTAAAGATCGGTTCATTCATGGCAACCTCTACCGTTACCGGAAATCCTTTGAAACATGGTTCCCCGGTAGAGAAGGTATATGCCGGGACAATCCTGTTTGCCCAGGGGCCCATCGGTATGTGGCAGAGACCGGGGTAGAGGTCCTGGCGTGTTTCGACCGCCTTTACAACCACACTGCCGACAGAACTCGTGACCCTGACATTGGTGTTTTTCCAGACGCCTAGTTTTTTAAAATCATCGCCGTGCATTTCGATAATCGAACAGGCATTGAAGTACTTCTGGGACGTTTTGCCTGCCTCCATGCCGACACCCTGCTGGATGCTCCGGCATGTGATCATGTTCAGTGAAATCTTACTTGTCAATTGTATCTCCTCAGGAATTTGATCTATTGTAATCCGAATGAAATGTAATCCAACATCAAGGACGGGTTATGTATGGGCCATGTATCGGCTGTCGCCTCTCCCCGTGAGGGTGATCACTTCATAAGGGCATGCCTCGACACATACACCGCAACCTGCACAAAGTTCAATCTTGAAATCGAGGTTGACGGCGATTCCATCCTGCACCTGGTAGATCTTTTCCTTCGTTACCGGATCAATCGTATACAGTTCAAGGGCATCAACCGGGCATGCGACGACACAGTTACCGCATCCAGTGCACCGTTCTGAATTTACATGTACTGCAAAAGCCATGGTATCACACAGAATTCATATGAATAAGTTGTCATACCGAAATGTAATTAAATTTTAGTATTTAATATAAAAAAATAAATATTATTTAATTAACCTTGAATTTTATTGATAGACAACCTATTAACCCATTGTCAAAAATGATCAAAGTTACTATAAATTATGAAACTTGAGGAGATAAGG
>JBAXMF010000330.1:0-3331 GCA_037134435.1 Methanomicrobiales archaeon
CGCAAACGAGGACCTTCACATCACCTCGTCCCTCTACTGAGAACCATATGGTTGTGATCTTCCCCCCATACCTGACAGCATTATCCATCAAGTTGTAAAACACCTTTAAAATTAGCGGGTCGGCGAACACTTCCGCACCGACAGGGAGATCGTTCTTTACCTCGACCTTTCCGAGCGCTGCTTGTTTTGACACCGAGTCTACTATTGTGTGGCAGTCCTGCCATTTGGGTGCATGGACACCGATTTCCTCGTATTCCTTGGTGAATCGGATCATGGATGAGATCCGTTGTGCAGCTTTGCTGACCTTCTGGAAATACTCGCTGAGTGAGCGATCCTGATATTTCTCTTCGAGAATACTAAGGAATCCCATTAACACGGTCAGCTGATTATTGATATCATGCCGTGTGATGCCGGAGAGGAGATTAAGTTTTTTAATAGCCAGCGAAAGCGCCTCTTCGGCACGCTTGCGTTCGGTGATGTCAATAAAACTACTCCGGATGAGCTTTCGCTTGGTAGACTGCAATAGGACGAGGCGCACTTCCATGACAAGATCTTCCTCCCGGGTAGTCCTAATATATCGTTCGAAAACGATAGCCTCTCCTGCAATAACCCGCCTGCGATGTTCATCTACCGTTTCTCTTATTGGTTGCAGATCGGGTTGATCGGGTTTATAGAATTGCTGGGGGCCGGAATCAAGAAGCTGCTGGCGGCTGCACCCGAAAATTCGCTCTGCCTCGACATTTGCCTCGATATACCGGTCCTGGTTTATATCAAAAAGCAGGATTGCCTCTGGCGCTTTCTCAATGGATATCCGGAATTGTTCCTCACTCTCCCCTAAAGCTTCCTCTGCCTTCTTACGATCTGTAATGTCTACACCCTGGGCAATTGTGGATAGAATTCGGCCATCAGGATAAACAATGTTCGCTGAATTCCAGAGTACCGTCCGGACACTGCCATCTTTGACAAGGATCGGAATCTCGACACTCTCCCACTGTTCGCCTTCAAGGGTCTTTTGGATCTGATGGAGTGATGCACCCCTGCTTTCTTTGGGGAACAGGATATCAAGACGCTGCCCGATTACTTCCTGTTCAGGCATGAAGGCCAGGTCCTCGAATGCATGGTTGAAACGGGTTATCACATATTCGGGATCCCATACAATGATCGGTGCATTGGCGTAGTCAATCAGGCTGTTGAGATATTCGTTGGTTTCCTGCAACTTCTCTTCTGTCTGCTTGCGTTCGGTCAGATCAATAAAAGTCGCCAGAAAGTCATCGCCCAAGATGATCCCGGTGATTTCAATGATACGTTCTTCCCCACTTTTACAGGTCACTCTGTATTCGACAGGCCTGATATCTATGCCATTCTCGATCGCACGTTTTAGCGCTGCATCCCATGTGGTGGTCACCCACTGCCGGTAATGCGCATCGGGATACGCTTGCTGCCACCACTCGGTTAGGGTGGGAAAATCTTCAGCGGTGTATCCAAAAATCTGAACAAAACGCTCGTTCCTGAAGGTAATCACCCCGTCCTTGTTCACATAGCACAAGGGCAAGGGGGCTTGTTCCAGGATCTTCCGGACTCGTGCTTCACTCTCCCGCAATGCTTCATCAGCTATTTTACGCTCGGTAATGTCACGGATGACGCTGATGAGATGCAAACTGTCGCCAATTTTGATGATATCTGCAGAAATCGATCCATTGAACATTTTTCCAGATTTTTGGCGCCCTATCGCCTCGTACCGTTCCACACGCCCGTTTATTTTCACCTTGCCAATAAAGTCTTCCCGGTCCTCGTTTCTAAGCCAGATACCGAGCTCAACGGCACTCTTTCCAATCATCTCATCCCGTGAATACCCATATATCCGGGATGTCGTATCGTTCACCTCAACGAACCGTCCAGTCTCCATATCTGTGATGGTGATCGCATCGGGACTGGCGAGGAATGCCTTGGTATATTTTTCCTGGGCCTTCTCCAGTGCTTCCTCAACTCGTTTTCGTTCATTTATGTCCTGTACAGTACCGAAAAACCTGATAAGCTTTCCCTTCTCGTCGTGTTTCACACCCCCAAAATTATTTGTCCATCGTTTGCTACCATCAGAGCGGATCATTTCCAGCTCGAGGTTAAATGGATCTCCTGTTGAAAGCGATCTCGTAACAGCGCCGTTTAACAGGTCCCAACTGGTATCAGAGTATAACGATGGAAGATCACCATATGCAGGTGCACCTGATAGCGGATCTCTTCCGGCAATATTGAACAATTGTTCTGACCAGGTCACCGTATCCGTTTCCAAATTCCAGTCAAAGGTCCCGATATGTGCAAGTTGATGCGCTTCCTTCAGTCTTTGCTGGGCAGTTACGAGTTCCAGTTCCGTCCGCTTCCGATTTGTGATATTGTGAAGGGTCCCTGATATTCGGAGGGAGGATCTGTCTTCTGAATATTGTGTTATTTTCCCTCTACCAACTACCCACACCCATTCGCCTGAAACATGTCGCATGCGATGTTCGGATTCAAAAATAGTTGTCCGCCCATCCAGATAATCCTCGAGCCTTTTTTGGATAAGGGGTACGTCATCAGGATGGGACAGTTCATCCCAGTCTATACTCCGGGACCCGATAGCAATTTTCTTGTAACCGAGTATATCTGCAGCCCGATCATCGATTGCTCCTATCATAGAAGGAATATTCAGTTCCCACATCCCCGTTGCTGATCCGAATAGTGCCAGCTGGAGTTTGTCTTCGCTCTCCCGCAATGCTTCCTCCGCACACTTACGCTCGGTGACATCCCTGGTCACCCCGATAAGCACTTCCTGGTTGTTCCACAACGCTCGATTAATTTTTGTTTCGACCTCGATGCGTGTCCCATCTTTTGAAACAACGGGTACCGGACAGGAATCAATAGTCCCGGCAATCATCCCCTGTACAATCTGTAGTGCTTCGCAACGTCGCTCAGGTACGTGCAATAATAGTACATTCATGCCGGAAAGCTCCTCTGAAGAGTATAACAGGCGTTTTAGAACAGTATCATTTACCGAAATTATGTTGCCCTGCATATCCAGCACAAAGACCATCTCATCGATCGAGTTGAACAGGGTCTCTAAATTTTTGGATGCTTTTTTTGCGTCCTCCTCGGATGCCATCCTCTCTATTGTGCTACCAAGTTCCCGGCCGATAGAAATTAATGTCTGTTTTTCTTCTTCGGAGATGATATACCGCTTTGTGCTGGCGATATTCAGTGCCCCTACGGCTACACCTTTTGAAAGTAAGGGAACAATAGCAGCAGATTGGAATCCAAATTTCTTCGATAGGCCAGGATTGATCTTTGCATAATTCTC
>JBAXMF010000331.1:0-3323 GCA_037134435.1 Methanomicrobiales archaeon
CTCGACAAAAGCGATCCTGCCACTGAAGTCCTGCTGGTGAGCGTACTGGTATATTTTCTGAATAATCCGTTTCCCGTCATCATCTGAAGGATGTGCTTTGCCTGCAAAGATTATCTGCACCGGTCTCCAGGAGTTATTCACGATCTTCTTTAACCGCTCAATGTCCAGGAATATCAGGTCTGAACGTTTATAGGTGGAAAACCTCCTGGCAAACCCGATTGTCAGGGTATAGGGGTCGAGGAGAGCACCGCCGGATATGACATTCATGGGGTCTGTCCCTTCGCTACCCCATTTCCGGCGCTTGTGTTCCCGTATCCGGTTGACCAGTTTTCTTTTCAGCTGCATATGCACAGCCCACAATTCCGCATCGGGAATTTCATCGATCATCTCCCAGATCAGGGTGTTATCATGATTATCCATCCAGGAAGGGCAGGAAGGGGAAAAATACTGGTTGAACATGAGTTCCATCTTCGGGTCGAGCCAAGTTGGTACATGGACGCCGTTGGTGATGTGGCTGATGGGAATTTTCTCTCCTGGAATTTCCGGCCAGAGGCCACGCCACATCCCGCGTGCGACTTCCCCGTGTTTTTTACTGACCCCGTTCCGAAAGGTACTGGTCTTGAGGGCAAATGCCGTCATGTTAAATAATTCACTGGCATCCTCCGGTGCGAATCCAAGGTGTAAGAAAGAATTCCTGTCGATCCCGAGGAGTGAATGGTAATTGCTGAAATATTTATCCATAAGGGAGTGGGGGAACCTGTCATGTCCTGCCGGCACCGGGGTATGGGTGGTGAAGACCGTGGTCTCCCTGACTCTCTGTTGTGCCTCTTCGAAATTCATTCCATCTGCAACATTTTCCCGTATTCGTTCAAGCAGTGCGAATGCAGGGTGCCCCTCGTTGAGATGCACGATGGTCGGCCGTATCCCAAGGAGGTCCAGGATGTAACTTCCGCCGATGCCAAGCACAATCTCCTGCTTGAGCCGCTGCTCCAGGTCCCCGGTATAGAGCCGGTTGGAGATATCCCTGTTTTTCGGATCGTTCTCCTTGATATCTGTGTCAAGAAGGAAAAGGGGGATATTGCCCACTTCAACTTTCCAGACGCCGATGTAAATTGGCGGGTCAATGAATGGCACCCTGGCAACCAGCGGGGTGTCATGGTCGTACATGACCCTCGTTACCGGGGCCGCTTCACGGTTTAAGACTTCAGTTTTATTTTCCTGCCAACCGTTGGAATCGATGTCCTGGTGGAGGTATCCCTGTGAATACATGAACCCGATAGCAACCAGCGGCAGACCAAGGTCACTGCACTCTTTTAAGTGGTCACCTGACAGGAATCCGAGGCCCCCTGCATAAATCGGGAGCGAGTGCTGCAGCCCGTATTCGGCAGAAAGGTAGGCAATGGAAACGTGCTGGTCAAACGTGATGTTCTCAGAAAACCAGCTCTTTTTCTGTTGGAGTTCGTGCCTGAACCGGGACATGACAATATCATAATGAAGGAGATACTGGGGGTTTTTTGAAGCACTGACCAGGGTCTCTTCAGGCAGCTCCGATAGCATTTTTACCGGGTTATGAATGCTGTCAATCCATGCCTGGGGATTTAATTGTTTAAATACCAGTTTTACCGCAGGATTCCAGCTCCACCAGAGATTATACGCGAGATCGATAAGCCCGGAAATCCGTTGGGGTACATGAGAGAACTGATTTTTTGGGTTGTCTGCCACACCACTCCTCCGAGGTTGTTCAGTGCTTCCATATCACCCTCAAACTATTTTATCTATTCCGCCCGATTTTTTTTAATCCTGCCCGAATGCCGGGCAATCTCTCTTACATTTCACCGGGACTTGCCAGGGGGCCATTGGGATGGTCTACCAGGCTTTGAATATCTGCCGGGCATGGTTCCCCCTGGCTGATAACGTACAGCTGCGAAACGACTGGTCCATTGCTGCAACCAGTCTACGACAGGAGGTCTGTGTTGGTCCCTCTTAACAAGCCACGGGTCTGTTCCCTGCCCGGACTCTCGTCCTGTGCCAGGTGGGATGTAAAAAAAACTGGGGCCCCGTTGCCATCCTGCCGGCTACCGCATATCCGGCTGATTGGTTCTGATCCCGATTTGTCATGGGGCTGGGGGTGATAATCTTTTTAAAAACTAAACTCCTCATTTCCCACAAACCCCGCCTCTTCCCTGTTCCTGCCATCCAGTACCGTAAAAAAGCTACACACCTTGTTCTTCGACAAGGTAATTGATTACCGTCTCTGAAATATCCCCTGCATACTCCCCGGTCCTCCGGATACTTTCAGCGATATAGTGAAGCAAAATGGCTAGGGGTGTCCCCATCGTCATCGACAGGGAGTTGATCTGCTCACATGCCTCATCAAGCACAGTTATCGCCTCAATATTCCGGTGCGAAGCCATAATATCGGCCTGGAAAAATGAGGCGATACTTTTGTCAAAAATTGTAAGAGAAAGGGTACTTGCAGCACGGATTGCCCATTTTGTGTCCTTGCCGATATCTTCTCCCTCGATTCGTTTCATATTTTCGGCCACCCTGACGGCGTGGTCCCCGATCCGTTCAACAATCCTGCTAATCAGGTAGGTATTCACCACGAGCGAAGTGGAGAGGTCCATCTTTCTTGAAAGGTTGACATTTTTCAGGATCACGTTCATCTGGCGGGCAATCAGCCAGTGGAGACGGTCAACATCATTGTCCCGGGCGATGACGTCATCGGCAAGGGCGGGGTTGTTTGTTTCGATTGCCATTACCGCATCTATATGCATATTTTTTACAACAACGTACATCCTCTTCAGGGTGTTATCGAACGGCATCTCCATCGGGTTGAGGAGGTCCTTTAGTAACATCATCGAATCCGTCTCTTCAATGACTTCGGGTCCGATGGTCATCTGGGCAAAATCACGGACAACCTGCCGGACGAACGGGGAGAACCGGTGCTTTGCGGTGATCCTGATGGTGGTGAACCCGGCAATATATGCCCCGATCAGGAGCCGGAACAGGTAAGCCGGATCATTGATAGAAGAGACATCGAACTCCCTGCTTGACTGTGCCTGTACCTCGGTGATATTTTTTGTAACCAGGAGTGTTCCGTCCGGCTGAGAAATTAAGCCAAGGGGATCATTCTTCTGGATGTGTGATTTGTCGATCCAGTCCTTTGGGAGCGTGATAATGTACGATGATCCCCCGGTTACCTGAACTTTCCTGATATCCATAGATTATTCCATCCTCTGCACCGTTGGATTATTTAACTCTATTCGTAACTGTTCAGCATCGAAGCTATATTTTTAATCCACTCAATTTATGTTGCGTAA
>JBAXMF010000332.1:0-3316 GCA_037134435.1 Methanomicrobiales archaeon
GACCCCTTTTTGGTTCCGGCACATTTTACCGTAACCCGGCCGGGAAGTTAAAAAAAAAGTTCTGTTCGTGTAAAAATTTATTTGAAGATTGAAAAATCGTTCTTGATCGCTACGGTATCAAAGATCGGTTTGAGAATATCTTCTGATACCCCGAACTTGGTAATATACAACTGTATCAGTTTCTGTTCGTCTTCAGCGAGCACACCATCTGCCATGGCAATATCGATGACAATGGCAAGTGTTGCGATCTTCTGTTTCTCGTTTAAGCATTTTGTGACGAGGTCCATCGATCCTTCGAGTGAGTTGGCCTTCAGTACTTTCACTGCGTCATCAATGGATTTCCTGTCCCCTCGAACAATCTTCGCCAGGTCCAGCATTTCTGCCTCGTCAATTACACCATCTGCTGCAATTACGGTAAGCGCGGTTAATACAAGTGCTGATTTAGGATTCAGCTCTACTGCCCTGGTCCCTGCCAGTTTATCAAAAAGTCCCATTCATTTCACCTTCATTCAAGATTTTTTTATATTAATTTGTACTCCAGGTAGAAATGGTTTATCATCCCCCTTGATGACAGACAGACGGTCCCTGGTCTTTAGCAGTTTTTTCGGGTAAACCCGGTAAAAAAGTGATACGATTGGTATCGGGCAAATGGTTGTCCCGAGAAAATTGATCCCGCTGAAATTTTTAGTTACCCGGGTCTGAACACATTTTTACTGAGTTTACTGAATATTTTTTCCGGTTGAGGCCTGTCCTGGCGGGTCCCGTGATCGATATCCAGGTCCACAGGCCTGGTGTGGGGGTGGTGCCTGGCCGGAAGTGCAGGTTTTCTATATGACTGGTGGGGAGGATGGGGAAAAGGGCTGGATTCGGGATGGTGCCGGTGGGAGTCACGGTGACGGGCCCGGTCCTGCCCGGTCAATGGAGATCGTAAACGGACAGGCCTCTCTTTTGTAATATGTCGTGGAGACATAAGCGATACTATGATCATGAATTATAAATAGTTCCCCCTTGCCCCGGGTTTCCCGGCAGGGTTTATTTGTATCACAAGTACCACGTATTAACACGTCCCGGGTGAGGTGTTGTCCTGGTTTTGGCTCGATCAAACTTTGCTAATCGTGTCATAAACGCCAGCAGGCGGAAAATGTACATCAATGGTTTCCCCGGGACACGGGATGTCCATCCGGGTTTTTATTAAAAATGGTCCGGTCCAGGGAAAAATGGAGGAGGAGGAGGAAGCCGGAGTATTTGGAATTGATCGTCAGGGATTCGCAACGATCACCGTCAATGAGAATGCACTCTCGTTCCCCGTCATGGGCTCCCATGATCGCATGTAGGTGGCCTTAATCTTTTGAGTACCGGTCTGGACGGCTTTCATCTCCCACGTATGGACTCCCCCTGAACCCGTAAGTTGTGGTGCCGAAGGCAGGTAATTATCGGCGGTGACAACGAGCCCCGGGCTTGTGGTAAGGTTCCATTGGAACCCCGTTGTCGGATTTTCATTCAGCATGAGCGTGAGGGTGTTGTTTAACCCAAGGTTCACGGTCGCGTTGTTCTGTTCTTCATGGATTACCAGGTGCTCCACCTGCACCTGCACCGGCGTTCCGGGCGGTGTCGGTGGCGGAGTCTGTTCTGGTTTCTGGCTGCCAGATATTGAGCCAAGGCAGCCGGAGGACGCGATGGTCATCAGGCAGATAATGATGATGCCCACCAGGATCACGGAGTTGTTCATAGTACCAACCTGTTTGTTGATTGTTCTAGTGTCGGCCTGGAAACACTTAAGGATACGGTTAACTGCGAATAAATTCGGAGTCTTTTGTTCAATGGGAATGGACGTGTGCCTGGCTGCATGACATTTAAGGCGGATAGTACTGCCGACCCGGAGATTCACCGGTGTTTGTACCCATTTGAGTAAGGTTTATTTTATGGAATCTGTACTATAACTGTCAATGAAACGTATTGTTGTGAATGTGAAAGGCCGGGTGCAGGGAGTGGGATACCGGAACTTTGTGGCTGATTATGCACAACAGACGGGGATTTTGGGTTATGTCCGTAACATGCCAGACGGGTCTGTGCAGGTAATTGCTGAAGGGAGTGAGGACTCGCTTCTGAAATTTGTCGGTTATTTACATGGTACGGGTGACCCGGTAATCAGTGTTCACCATCTAGGGGTTGAATGGAGTGCTCCCACGGGAGAGTTTTCGGGGTTTGGTATACGACGATAGAAAAGTTACCTAGGAGTTACGCAATACCTCTGGGAAAAAAATTAGAGCGCATAAATTGGGTGTTTCAAATAGTCTATAATCGCCGGCTTGGAAATTTTCCATTTTGCATCATAAATTGTAATTTTCCCTCGAAGTTTAGCAACCTCTAATCGGACGAAAGCACGAATAGAACAATTGATATGATTTTTTTGACCTGCTGCTTTTCTGATCTTGCAATCTCTAACGCAACACAATCCCTTTAAAGCACGGTGATAATTCTCAATTGCCCAACAAATCGCCTGTAGATTTTTTCGATCCACATTATCCATTTCGAGATAATTTGTTATCCAATATCGAGCATCACCATTTTTATTTGTGGAATGTCCCAGTTTGACAAATCCATATTTCTTCATATGAACAATCCTTCCATCATCAGGAAGAAAGACAGAAGGTATGGGTTGGTTTCCAGCCTGATCCGGATTAACCATCCGATTTTGTTTGGCGCGGGTACACCAATTCCAACCGAGTTCGTCGATAAACATCAGATTTTCATTACTCGAATACCAACTATCAAACAGGACAAAATATGGCTGAAAATTCCTTGTGAATGCCGTTTGAAGCATTGCTCGGAAATGCACATTTTTCGATAGTCCATCACCCTTTTTGTCATATATGCGATAATCAACAGGAAATGAGTAAGTCCCATCTGTCCATACGAGGGTGACCAAACCGATTCCTTTCACAACTTTATGGAATTTTCCACTCCATTGAAATTGGGTCATTTCAATATGTTGCGAATAAATTTTATCGATTACGGTGTCGTCTAGGATTAACCAACCGTTTCTCTTTTCAATAAATGGTTTAACCTCGTTCCACAACGTGTCAGGGTCTACGAACTGTCTTGTAAGAAATCGGTTAACCAAATCATGAGAAACTATCATTCCACTTTCAGAATAACAATCAGCCGCTTTTACGCAGGATGCATTATTCGTAATGGCCGTAAGGAAGTTGATGTAATCCTCATCAGAAATCGAGGTCTTATTAACCACGTAATATATACTGTGTTTTATATATATTGATCTTTCTATTTGATCCTGCTTTTGCGTAATCCCTAT
>JBAXMF010000333.1:0-3314 GCA_037134435.1 Methanomicrobiales archaeon
CTGTGCAGTCGCCGAAAGGTCGGCGAACAATTTGATCGACTTCATAATATCGTACTGCTTCTTCATGTCACAGAACGTGTCGACTGCGTCGTAGGCATTCTGCTGGAGGAAGATTTCGCGTATCATGCGGGCAACTTCAATCGTGATCTGTTCGGTTTCAGGCAATGCGTCTGACCCGACCAGCTGCACGATCTCCTGGAGCTCGGCCTCTTTCTGGAGGACTTCCATCGCCCAGGACCTCAATGTGTTCCACTCGGGTGAGACCTCGCGGTCGTACCAGTCATGGAGGGTATCAAGATACAGGGAGTAGGAGTTCAGCCAGTTGATGGCCGGGAAATGACGCCGCTGCGAGAGTTTCGCATCGAGCGCCCAGAACACCTTGACAATACGGAGGGTATTCTGCGTAACCGGCTCGGAGAAATCTCCACCCGGCGGGGATACTGCACCGATAACAGATACAGAACCATTTCCGCCAGCAAGTGTAATTACAAGCCCTGCACGTTCGTAGAACTCCGAGAGCCGGGCCGCAAGGTATGCAGGGTACCCTTCTTCACCGGGCATTTCTTCCAGACGTGATGAGATCTCACGCATTGCTTCTGCCCACCGCGAGGTGGAATCTGCCATCAGCGAGACATCGTACCCCATATCGCGGTAATACTCCGCAATTGTGATACCGGTATACACCGATGCTTCTCTTGCTGCCACCGGCATGTTGCTCGTGTTGGCGATAAGGACCGTCCTCTCCATCAGGGGTTTACCGGTCTTTGGGTCAACGAGTGCCGGGAATTCCGTCAACACTTCCGTCATTTCGTTGCCGCGTTCACCGCAACCAATGTAGACAACGATCTCCGCATCACTCCACTTTGCAAGCTGCTGCTGGGTAACGGTCTTACCACTACCGAACGGTCCCGGGATTGCCGCGGTCCCGCCTTTTGCGATAGGGAAAAGTCCGTCAAGGATCCGCTGGCCGGTAATCAATGGGATCTCCGGATTCAGCTTTTCTTTTACCGGTCTTGGAACACGTACTGGCCAGCGTTGCATCATCGTAAGCGAAGTGCCGTCCTCGAGGACACACACTACATCATCGACAGTAAAAGAACCTGACTTAATGCTTTTTACCGTGCCCCCCTTCTGATTCGGCGGGACCATGACTTTGTGAACAATATTTGTTTCCTGCACTTCACCAATGATACTCCCGCCGATGACCTTGTCACCTTCTTTGACCAGGGGCTTAAATTCCCACTTCTTGTCGTGGGGGAGCCCTGGTGCAGAGACACCACGTTCGATGAAATTTCCCATCTTGTCGACAAGGACGCTTAATGGACGCTGGATACCATCGTAGATATTGGTCAGGAGACCGGGTCCGAGTTCAACCGCAAGAGAGAGGCCTGTATTCACCACAGGTTCCCCGGGCCTGATGCCGGAAGTGTCTTCGTAGACCTGGATGATGGTTTCCTCACCCTGGATCTTGATGACTTCGCCCATCAGGGCCTCGTTCCCGACTTTGACTACGTCGTACATGTGGGCATCGAAATTCACTGCCGTGACTACCGGCCCTGAAATCCTTTTAAGAACACCCAGTTTGTCGATTTTTGAATCTTTTTCTTTCACTTCCACAGATCAACACCCACTGATCTCTTGATTCTCTCTCTCATGGACAACCCGCCTTCTTCCCCGCCGATTGCGATTACGGTTGGTTTTACCGAATTTTCAAGCTGCGTCCTGAGCCGTCCCGGGATCCGGTTCATATCACTGTTGTTCAGGACAAGGATCCCGACTTCGTTGTCCCCAAGAACTCCGTTGATATATTCTGTGAGTTTCGCTTCGTTTTCTGCTGCATACGTCTTCCTGATACCGGCAAGCCGGAACCCTAAGATGAACTCACTGTTGCCTATGACTGCAATCTCCATCTACATCACCAGGTACCCTTTTATCCGATCAGTGGAAAGTTTTGATTCCTTTCCACGGGCAATAGCTCGCAGATTGAAGACTTCGTACTTTTTCTTCTCCAGGTACACGAGGATCGGGTGGATTGAAAACGGGTTTAATTTCGCCATTTTCTCCATCTGCTTGAGTTGGACCTTGATTAATTCTATCTCGATCTCACGAATCGGTTTATCTCCCCTGAGTGTATCAAGCACCGCGAGGAGCGTCTTAACACGAACCCTTGCCATAAGGGCATCAATGAACTCGTTCGGATCGTTGACTGAATTCAGTTTCTGGAGTTCTTCTACGGTGAAGGTACCTCCCGGGATCATCATTTCCCGTGCGTCTTCCTCGATCGTATCAACACGAAGCCTGAAAAGATTCTTGATATTTGTGATGTCAATATCAAGCCTGATATAATTAAGAAACAGGTTCCCACCCTTAACCCCGTTTGCACCCTCGATCAATTTCGCATAAAATTGCTTATACATCTCATTTTCAAGATGCGATAGCGATTTGCTCACGGATGCTGCAGGATATTCTTTGGCAAGGACCGGATACAACTTCTTACCTTTCAACGCTTCAACAACCCTGTCAGGTGATTCCTCGAGTAACAACCTGTCCAGAAATACCCGGTCCAGTTCTCCGGCGGGGACAAGTATCTCCTTGATTTTTCCGGGTTTTAAACCCTGGAATTTACCCCTGATAATGGTGAGTACATTCTGGATATCCCATCGGCGCAGGTATGCCTGGGTGAATTCCTTGAGAGTTCCCGGCGTAATATCAATAATTGTCTGGAATTCCTTCGCAAGGTTCCATGAAAGTGAAATCTCAATTAAGTCAATTCCCGAAAAGGAAGCACTTAATTCATCGATTTCCCGCTTATATTCCATTTCTTCGATTGTCCGGGTGATCTCCGGAATACCCATGTTGAGCATCCGCATGTACTCTTCTTTCGGCAGAAGTTTGGACTTCCTTACCCGCAACCGTGTGCCAACGTATATATACGGGGCAGGACCGCCAGTCATCTCAGCCATGTTAGTACCTCCTTAACCGAAAAGGATATCAGATGCATCCTTGAGACCTGTTTCCCAAACCATGTTCAGAAATGTACGATAGCTGAGATCCAACTGGAGGGTCGCGTCACTACTCTCGACCATTACTCCTCCTTCGATATCAACCTCATTCCCAACTGAGTACCCTTTGAATAGATTCTCCGTTCCAATTAACTCCTTCAGGGCCTTCATGTCACGTGCATTACAATGCACAGTACCTTCAGGGATCTGCTTTTTTGCATCAGACAGGAGCGATTTGATAGCGTCCCGATGAAAACTTTCAGGAAGCTTCAGCACTGAATCCAGAGCATTCTGGTATACTTCATCAAGCAG
>JBAXMF010000334.1:0-3308 GCA_037134435.1 Methanomicrobiales archaeon
AAGATCGCATCCAATACGCAGACGTGGTAGTCGTCTTAATAAAAACAACGACATAATCAGGTATGCGGTCACATCTCCCGGTTGTACGAATGCGCTGGCAACCGATACCCAGTATAACAGGGAGCAGCATAATTATGCCAGCGGGAGGTCATAAAACTATGAAAAACAGATTATTTGCATTTACACTTGCCCTTATCATCTTCAGTATGATCCTTATCTTACCTGTATCTGCAGCAGATCCACCTGTTACATCCGCATCGTCGGAGAAAGTAATCATCTATGCGACCAACTTCACGACAAACCCGTTATGGCAGACGAATAATCCAACCCGCTATTACTGGGACCCGCATAAGGGAATGTACCACTATCTTATACAGCCAGGTACCGGGGGTTACACATTTTCCCCCGTGGACTACAACGATGAATCATTTACCCTTGAATATGATTTTTACCCGATAAGGACCGATAAGGAACTCTCATTCCAGTTCGGTATGTCCAGCAGTGAAATGGATATCACCCGCGGCACCAATGTTTTTTCAAAATTCACCGACAAGAAAAACGGGAAGCTGATGTGGCTCCAGGTAATCACCCAGAATAATAACCTGGCCGAAGTGAGCAGTTATCATGACTCCTATGGGGGCCCCACCACGAAGTTTGAAGACAATGAGACCTACCATATCATTGTCAGGTACAATAAAGAACTGATGAACGCGGATATCAAAGTCAGTTATAAAAGTAACCAGACGATGGTCTGGGGGTATTATGTTAACTTCGGGCAGGAACTCCATACCCTGGACAGGCTCACGATCACATCCATCGGGCTCTACGGGGATACCGAGTCTGCTGCAGAAGGATATATCGATAACGTGGAACTATCCACAATGCGTGAGGTAATTCCAACCCCGACAACTGCTGTACCAACGACCTCACCGACACCCGTCACAACCGCAACAACAAAACCACCGACAACCACACCAACACCGACACCGACAAAGGCTTCAGGGACCGCCGTTCCTTTTATTCTTGCACTGGGAATGGCTGGATTGGGCGTATTTCTAATAGATAGAAAATATTAAGCTCCTTTTTTCATCGTATGGGGACTGCCAATACCGGTGGAACTTAATGCACAGAATAATAGCATTGCATTCTTGTGAGTATTCAGGGATGACCCTTCGGACGAGTATATTATCGAAGCGAGGGGTAAGAGCCGTATCCTTATTCTGAATGGTAAATTTATTGGAGTCAGGAGCGCGATGATCGCAACATGCCCACTTGCGGAACGGTTCGCGAAGGCCCGTGCACCTGATCACTCCCGGGAGCTGTCGAAGAGAATTTTTCTAACAGGATTTCCGTATATGGCATGTGCACTAATGCACGCGAAGTACTAGGCAGTGGGAAATTTGTCGGGTTTGGTGCGTCGGAGCTGATCAGTGCCGGGCTGAAACACGGGATCATAGACTGCGCAGTAATCGCATCAGACGGGGCGGGCACCGTTATTGTCAGGAGTCCCGAGCTTGTACAGGGAATCGGCGGACGCATGTCGGGACTTGTGAAGACATCCCCCTATTAGGAATAATAAAAAGATTGAAGACGCAGGTGGAATTGTCCTCGACCAAAAAAACAGCACGGATAGACCAGCCTACAGGTACTGCACGTATGGTTTACTGAAGGCTTCCACCATATCGCTGTCACGGTGGCCACCGCAACAGATGCTGTACGAATACGGGGGGATCTGTCCTGATGCACTGATTATTGCGGTGCATACTACGGGTATAACCAGGAAGAGGCTGAGGGATTCGCAGCCACGGCCGATCTTATCACGGCATGCGCATCGAAATGGGTAAGGCAAATCGCGGGGAAAAAAGCGCTCCTCCAGGCAGGCACGACCATCCCTGTGTTCGCGATGACCCGGCGCGGCAAGGACCTTATCCTCGATAAATTAAAAGCAACTGATGAACAGGTCTTCCTTAAAGGCGCCCGTCTGCCGTTTGCAGGTGATGTCCAGTCATCACCACTCGTATAAGGCCAGGGGTGTATTGCACCTTTGCGAATTCACATGAGGTCCACTCGACCCGGACCTCTTTTTTTTAGAATGCGATACAATCATGGCTGATTGACCTTGGGTAGAAACAGCCAGAATGATGAATCCGGGGGCTTATTCATTCACGTGGTCATAGAGCAACGTAACCCTCGAGATCATGAATACCGCCGCAATACCACCGTCCGGGCCTATAATTGGCCCAACATAAAAATATCTGGTGATCTCCCCCTCTTCCACCATATATACCTCTTCATCAACCGCTGGATTTCCGAGATGAAAAACCGATTGAACCATGTCATCAATCCGGGTTGAATCTGAGGATAAGGACTCAATTTCCCCGGGTGTTTTACCAATGAATTCCCCGGGCCGGATACCTGCAGACTCTGCCCGGGCCGTATTAACAAACATATAGCGACATTCACTATCAAAAATGCTGATTTCATCCGGAAATTTTTTAATGATCTGGTGGAGCAGGTCTCGTTCTGCCGTGACTTCAAGGAGTGATGATTCAGATTTATGGTCCTTTCGTTCCCATTTATCCGTTTCAAGAATATCAAGGAAATAGATCAACGCCCCGCAATATGATCCATCCGCACGATGAAGGGGGATAGTCCTGGAGACTACAAGCATTGTGGACCGGTCCTTCCTGAGAACCTTATGAAGCGTATGCACACCATCTTTATCGACAACCTTGTTCCCTGATGCCTCCGAATCTGCAAATGTAAGGTACTCAACCGGTGAATGCCCAATCATCTCTTCAGGGGAATAGCCAACGATTTCTGCACCTTTTGGATTTACCACGAGGATACGATTGTTCTGGTCAATGTGCCAGATCCCCTCACCGGCATTATCGATGATAAAATGTAACAGGGACGGTGGAAACTCTCCCCGCCAGTGAATTTCGTTTGGGCGTTCCTTCTTATTCATGGGATTGACCAGGTATGAAAATTTTAGAAAGGTAAGTCCCGGGTTGGAAACATTACTTTTGCTGTTTTACATTCGGGTCAATATCAGAAGAAGATATCTCTTTACGACTCCTTATGCCATGTTTTGAAATTTTCTCAACGGAAAAAGTGAGGGGATGATATATCCAGATTTGGAGAAATATTCCGGTTCCAGTATCAGCTGAAGTACTGATGATGAATATCAGCACGATAGAATGGACACAAACGGTAACCAGGGTTTATCGTCCTGTAACGATGGAAATTTTTGAATAGAGAAGTTATTTTTACCAGGTCTGAATTAAATTGTCACCTTCACAAATATC
>JBAXMF010000335.1:0-3303 GCA_037134435.1 Methanomicrobiales archaeon
CTTCTATTAATTCCAATGTCATGACGAGGACCGATATCTGGTTGAGGACATCGTGACGGGTGATACTGTTAAGGATGTTGAGCTTTTTGTTGGCTTCTAAGACGGCATTCTCTGCCCGCTTGCGCCCGGTGATATCGCGGCTGATGCCGATTATGCCGATAAGCGTTTCATCCGGGCCCCAATAGGGTGTCTTTAGGGTATCGATCAGTATTTTCCGACCATCAGGATACGTGATCCATTCCTCGTTGTGGTGGGTTATGCCCAAGTCCAGCATGTGTTTGTCGTGTCCCCTGAAAAAGTCCGCAATTTCTGTATCAAACAGGTCGTAGTCGGTCTTTCCGACAATTTCTTCCCTTGACTTCCCGACAAACTCTGCAAAGGGAGGATTGCACCCCAGGTAAACACCCGTGACATCCTTGAAGAAGATGATGTCAGGGATTGAGTCAAGGAGGGATTTGATCAAACCTGACTGCCGCTTGATCTCTTCCTCTGCAACTTTGCGTTCGGTGATATCGGTGAGCATCGCAAAAGACCCGGTAAATGTACCAGAAGGACCAATGATTGCCCGTGACGAAATCAGCGCCCAATGCATTCCACCATCTTTTCTCTTAAAACACCGCTCATAAACAGCGTCTTTCCCCTGCGCACGAATTTTCATCTGTGCGTCGTGGTCCGGTAATTGATCTTCCGCCAGGAATGTCCTGAACGGTTGTCCAAGCATTTCTTCCATTGAATAGCCAAGCTTTGACGCCATCTGCCGGTTGACAAATGTTATCCGGGCACCGATGTCCAGGGAGATAATCCCCTCGATCGCGGTCTCTACAATCATGCGATATTTCTCTTCGCTCAGCCGCAGCGCTTCCTCCGCCCGTTTGCGTTCGGTAACATCGATGACATAGACCGTGAGCCCGATGGCCTGGTGATTTTCATCGTAAATCGGGCTGTACGTATTTTCCCAGGTCTTCCGGCCAAGTACTTCATCACCGTACTCTTCGGTCAGCATGAAGTGCTCTCCGGCAAGAGCCCGGTCAAAGTTCTGCTGTGCCTTTTTCCGGTCACTCTCATACCCGATAACATCAAGCATATTTGTGCCGGGCCTGATATCCACCCCCCAGATTGCCTTCATCGTCTCCTGGTGAATGGCATTGAACGCTAAGTACCGGTAGTCCTGGTCGAGCGAGAAGATGATGATCGATTGCGGGCTCTCGATTACAGACCTGAGGAGTAATTCCGATCGCCTCAGCCCCTCTTCTGCAACTTTACGATCGGTAATATCGGTGTCACTGCCCCGGTAGCCCCGCATGGTACCGTCGGCGTTCAGCAGGGGGATACCATTGGTGGAGACCCACACAACGCTGCCATCCCGAAATTGTATGGCGTTTTCCAGGTCCCGGAAAGATTCCTTCCGGGCGAAGACGGCGAAGCAGGATGCCTTGAATGCCTCGCGTCCGGACACGGGATGCAGGTCATAAAAGTACATCTTTCCTACCAGTTCGTCCGGGCGGTAACCCCATACAGCCATTGAAACATGGCTGACATAGGTATAGAGCCCATCGGGGTCCACTTCCCATGTGATGGTGTTGCTCTGCTCAGCCAACTGGTCGAACCGCTCCTTGCTCTCCGTGAGTGCATCCTCCGTCCGCTTGCGCTTGGTAACATCCCTGGAAACCCCTATAAGCACTTCCTGGTTATTCCATCTCCCATGGGTAACCTTTGTTTCGACCTCGATACGAGTCCCGTCCTTTGTAAGAACGGGTACCGGGCAGGAATCGATGGTCCCGGCAATCATCCCCTGTACATTTTTAAGTGCTTCGTTACGCCGTTCGGGTACATGCAACAGGAGGACATCCATTCCGGTAAGTTCCCATGGTGAATACGAGAGACGTTTCGAAACGGTATTATTTACCGTAAGGATCCGCCCCTGCATGTCCAGCACGAAGACCATCTCATCGATCGAGTCAAACAGGGTTTCTAAATTTTTCCGGGCCTTCTTCACTTCCTCTTCGGTAACCATCCGGTCTATCGTACTGCCAAGTTCCCTGCCAATGGAAATGAGCACCTGTTTTTCATCGTTTGAGATAACCTGCCGCCTCTGGCTTCCGATATTCAGCGCTCCGACGGCTACCCCTTTTGAGAGCAGGGGGATACTTGCCATTGACAATAATCCGGAAATCTTCGACTGGCCAGGAGCGAACGTGTCATAATTTTCGGTGATGATCGGTTCGTTTTGAATAAATATTGTACGATAGGGTTCGGGATCGATGGGTATCGTCCTGATTCCATCAAGAAATTCCAGGGGAATATTTTTTGAGTGGACGATCTCTGCTGTCCGTGAGGCATGGTTCACCAGGTAGATCCCCCCGGCATCGAAATCCAATAGGCGCAGGGATTCATCCAGGATACGGTTGAGGAGACCTGGAAGGTTATCCGCCATGTTTACGGTGGAGATGATATCATTGAGGATCGATAGCGTTGCGGTCTTGCGTTGCAGCGCCTCAATCTGCCAGATATCGGAAATATCACTAAACGCTATACGTACGGCGATAGCCCCATCATGTCCGGTGAGCCGGATCCCTTCCAGCCGGGCGGGGAAAACTGATCCGTCACCCCGTTTGAGCATAAGCGTGCAGACCAGTTTTTCTCCCCGGTCCAGCACGTTCAAAAAATACGGGTCCCATTGTTCAGAATCTTTTTCTGCAATGAATTTCCTGAATCGTGCATTGAGCAGTTCTTTCCGATCCGCACCGAGGAGTGTCGCACCGGAAAGGTTCACCTCGGTAATCAGTGCCTTGTCGGAGAGCGTTAGATAACCTATCGGGGCAAAATCATACAGGTCAAGGTACTTGTCCCGCGATCCCTCCAGGGCAAGGTGGGCCATTCTGAGTTCTTCTGCCTGGGTCTCGAGCTCGACCTGGTGCACCTCGAGTTCGTGGATAAGTTGTTCCAGGGTCTTTTCCTTTAATCCGGGAGAACGTTTCGGGGAGCCTGCGAGCTGCTCGATTGCATCATCCCTTAAAGAGCGGGTGCTGTCCGGGATGCCTGTCTGCCTCTCTTCCGCCTTTTTCTTTCCCGCAGCCATTATGCACTATTCCCTGTCATCCGCAACATCCCCTTCGGCACCATCATCTCTAACCGTGCCCCTTGCCCGGGTTCACCCGTCTCTTTGATGGTAATGCCGGTGATATCGAGGATTTCCCGGGAAATGGCTAAACCAAGACCCGTATTCTTCCCAAAACCCCGTTCGAAGATCTTTTTCTTCTCATCCACCGGGACACCAACGCCATCGTCCTCGCACACAATAAC
>JBAXMF010000336.1:0-3297 GCA_037134435.1 Methanomicrobiales archaeon
CCGGTACCGGCAGCGGTTTTGCCCCCGTCGGGTTCCAGACGTCCGGCACCCACGGTTACCAAACGTTGCGGCACTGGGGAGTTGATGGCCCATAGCGGGGTGGCAACACCTAGCCAACGGTTGTTCAGGTTCGGGTCAGGCCAACTGCGGGCGGTTGTGCTGTGGACCGAAACCACCACTTTTTGCCGACCCCCTTTTCGGGGCACTTTGGGTTTTGACCGGTACCGGCGAACATTTCAATGCCGGCAGGAAGATAATCGTTTTTTCACCACTCGCCAAGGGTCCGGGTATCCCCATGGGATAAATCTCTGGTTCTGGACCTCCCCAAATGGATTAATGACGCAAGAATAGCAATGATTGGCCCGATCCCACAAGAGTTAGAGACTGGCATTTCATATCAGGTGAAATGATGAAGGTATGATTCGATTTTGTTAATAACCGACTTCAGAGAGAGTAGAGTTAAACAATCTCTGATTACAGGCTATCCGCCTCAATCATCCGGATGATCAATTTCTCAAGGGTGGGAAGATCGGTCTCAACAATCTCCCATATTCTTGCAGGATTCAAACCGAAATAATCATGGACAAGGACATTACGAAACCCGCCAATACCTCTCCAGTCAACCTCCGGATATGTAGTCTTAATTTCCGATGAGAGTCTCTGGGTAGATTCTGCAAGAACCTGAAGAGCACGGATTACAGCAAACTGTGTCTTCTTATCATAGAAGAAAAACTCTTCACCACCGGAAGTAAAAGAATAAATATCGTCGATACACTCTTTGACAAAACGAAGATAATATATATCGTTTTTCACAGGGGAACCGACCCCTGAATAATATTGCTCCTGACATCTGCGGATAATACTTCTTCCTCAACAATATCAACAGGTCGCCCTATCAATTCCTCAAGATCCGCAACTAATCCACCGGGAAACCATCGGGAATGATCAGGCCCAACAGTAATCAGGAGATCCACATCACTATCCTTCCTGGCATCCCCCCTGGCACAGGAACCGAATAGCCGGATAGATAATACACCGTGCCTTTGTGCTATTCGGAGAATATCCGCCCTCTTTTTGTTGATATCTTCAGTAATCATGCCTGCAATCACACCTGTATGTAATTTTAGTATGTCGCTGATAGTTTATGTATCAACCCCTAAGCCACCTCATACCACGGTTAATTATTGATCATACTCTGAACCAGTGGCACGATTGCCAGAAATAGTCATCTGTCAATCGTTAGTACAAACATGGTGTGACAAAATCCCCCCGCCCGCCCCACCCGAAGCCCCGTCATCGCAAACGTCAGCCGGTATCCCCGTGCCAGACCACTCTTTACCGACCCCCTTTTCGGGGCACTTCGGGTTTTGGCCGGTACCGGCAACGGTTTTGCCCCCATCGGGTTCCCACGGTCCGGCACCCACGGGTACCAAGCATTGTAGCACTGTGGAGTTGATGGGAAAATAGCGGGGTGCAACACCTGGCCAACGGTTGTTCGGGTTCGGGTCAGGCCAACTGCGGGCGGTTGTGCTGTGGTCCGAAATCGGGGAAATCCCTCTATTTTACGCCAGAATTAACGAAACGATACCGCTACCGGGGTATCCATACCCCACCCCAACCCGTAAAATCCGTTCTCGTTCGTTTAAATCGCCCGCATTTGGCTTCGTTTGATTTTGATGATGGATAAGGCCATTTACGGGGATTTTGGTAAGATTAAAGCGATAATTGGGGTTTTATAGGGGTTTATCCTTTTTATGAGTTTCATAAATGACAAGGTTTTAAGGCACGTGTTATGGACGGGAATGGGTGAATGAAGGTGGTAGAGAGGTGGATTTTATGCCAGGTTCACAGCCTCGTGTTCGTAAAAATATAACATCATACATTATCAAAATCGAGGGGTTTCAATATTAACGCAAACCACACAAGACTGATACAATTATTTATTGATTCCAAGGCAATAGAAAAGAACGGAGTGGAAATGAAAATTTACCTGGATGTCTGCTGCCTCTGCAGGCCATTTGATGACCAGACGGGGGGAAGGATCAGGCTGGAGACTGCAGCAGTTCAGGAGATTATCCGTCGCTGTACCGATGAGTTTATTCTGGTGACCCGCGAAGCAGTAATAGAAGAACTCACACAAATCCCTGATCTAAAGAAACGGCTACGTGTGGAAAAAATTGTCTCTGGTACAAAAGATCATATTCTTCTTGATGAAGAGATTATAGCGCGAATGCTGGAATTTATTGGACTTGGTGGAGATGCGATGGATTCCCTCCATATTGCATGTGCCGAACGGGCTGGTGCAACATTCATTACCACTGATGACAACTTGATAACATTTTTTAAGTCGTGTCAGCACATACAGGTACGTATAGAAAATCCGGTCATCTGGTTAAGAGAGGTAGACTCATGAATGTCAAGACATTGCATCAGGTTCAACAGGAGGGATTTGACGTACTCGTTGACAAGCTTGGCCCGACAGATGCTATACGTTTTCTCCAGATATACGATATGGGAAGTGGGGATTGGACAAAAGACCGGAAAAAATACCTTGAAACGGATCCAGATGAAATTATAAAAAATATCATGGAACGAAGAAAACAAACACCAGTTCAATAAATCCTGCACACACTTTTTTATAAGGATGATTTTGATCACATCGCATCTCCACAACACATCATCAATTTTTTTTTGACCACGCCAAAACCGAAACAGAACCGATGTAATTTCCGTCATCGCAAAAGTTAGCCGGTATCCCCTTGCTAGACCACCTTTTGCCGGCCCCCTTTTCGGGGCACTTCGGGTTTTGGCAGGTAAACCAAATTAAAACTGTGAAGTTTTCATGCGAAAAATTGATAGATTGGCATGCTATAGAAAATTGCAAATTTTTTTTAGCACTCATTACTTCACACGATTATTTATCGGTTAGAGTGGTGATATAAGGTAATAGGAGTGATATGAAAATCTATCTGGATGTATGCTGTGTGTGCCGACTTTTTGATAATCACGGCGACACAAGAGTCCGGCTGGAAGCCGAGGCAGTCCTATCAATCCTTAAACGTTGTTCTCTTGATTGGGAACTGGTAACCAGCACCGCGGTCCTGTATGAGATTGGACTTATCAGCGATCCCGGGAGAAGAACCCATGCACTGCGACTGATTAAACGGGCTCATGAGACGATCTGTGTTGATGATATGCTATTGTCACGGGCGGAAGAATTTGAGAATCTCGGTGTCATAGGTATGGATGCAATCCATATTGCCTGCACGGAAAAAGCCGGGGCAGTCCTGCTTACAA
>JBAXMF010000337.1:0-3293 GCA_037134435.1 Methanomicrobiales archaeon
TTGTTTTTGTGCAATTACCGCTCTACTTCTGGCATGTGGTTGTGGAATGTCAGTAACTATCCTAACCGGTATTATGCCGTTACTTGTTTTGAAACTTCGGCCATGCCTCCGCCAAAATCCACGATCTTTAATGTGACAGCGTACGATCCCGCATTCTTATAGGTATGGACTGGTTCTTTTTCAAAAGAGGCTTCCCCATCGCCAAATGTCCAATGCCAGGTAGTAATTACGTGATTGGACACATAATAAAAATGTTTAGTTAACGGATCAGTTCCACCGGTACGGAAGTCTACCGTCAGCGCTGATATCGTAGTATTCATCATAATTTGTGTGTTCGTCACGGTAGGTTTTGTGGTAGGGATACCCGTTCCTTGTGGTGCAGGCTTATTCATTGCTGTAGTCAGAGGTTTAATCCCCAGGGTTGAGAGGTCGTCTATATGAGTGATTTTATAGGGTAAGGCGGTCTCTATTGCATTGTGCTTATCCTGCTTCACCTCCATGACCGCGAGGTAATTCCAGCTCCCGCTATTCGTTCGATAAACGATACTATACGTATAGTTATCTGATTGGGGATCGTATGATCGAATTACCAGGCCATAATTGTTTTGCGATGTATTCGATATAATGTCCCCACTTTGATAGAGGGGAGCACTTTTTGTATTTGGGGTGTTGAACGGGCTGGTGCACCCCGCAAGAACCGCAGATACTACAACGAAGAGTACCACTGCAAGAAAAAAAACAGGTATACGTTTCACAAGATTACGTCAGGGTATCAGACGATAAAAATATCGATTTTAAATCACGGGGTTCTGATTCATGCCATGACACCAGCCCATATCGCTAATATATACGGCGATCCGACAGGAGGGGGCCGCCCTACCACCCGGATCTGACCGTTGAGAATTGAGCGTTAAATCTGGCATGAAATACTAAAGCACCCGGTTTAAGGAACGGAATTGATTTAGCCCTTTCCCGGGAGAGCCTGTCCATCACCGGTATCACAATCTGCGAAACAGGCGAGCCGGGGAAAAGAGCACGATTCGAGATGGCGGTACCGAAAGGGTATGTGGCGGATAGCAAATTCACCCGGTAAATGTTTTGGTGCCTTTTTGATCCCTGTTTCGGCAGCCCCATACCTTTTTAAAAGAGGGGTTCCAGGTGTTCTATTGCGATCACTCAACCAGCTCAAGTCGGTCAATCCCCTGCCAGGGTAACATCATCGTCACCCCGTTGAATGAGAACACCGGGTCCTGGCGTTCACTTATCCCCGTCACTCCAATCCCGATAAACATCGCGTCTGCATTCGTATATCGGGTAACTACCCGGTATTTCTTTCCCGGTACCAATCCAGCCTTCCATTCCGCTTCATGAACCATGTTGTTACATCAGGCACAAGGCTATATCCGCTGTTGCCGGACGGAGGGTGAAAGTGATACGGACCTTAACCACTTCCGACCATCGTCCCAAAAACAAACCCGGTAACCATATTCATTTTCTTCCGCAGAAGCGACACCCTGCTCCTCGCATGGATTGTACCCCGGGATTGCTGATACTATCTGCTGTATTGTTTCTACATTTTGTCGGGGTCATTGTCGTATTAGCATTTGTAACTTGCACGCCATTTTTCTAATTTTGACTGTACCCGGGAGTTGTCTGAAGGGGGTAATTTTCCCCGGACAATTCAAACCTCCGTCTTTACAACAAACGCTTTTTTTTGATCTCGCCCTTTTTAATGAAGGAGATCTTCCCCAGGCAGTCGATACACCACAACGCCCACCTGCATTTATTCGAAACGGCCGGATAAAAAAAATCAGTACGCAACTATTGTCAGATCACGGATTTTTTCAAAATGCCGGTCACGGGTTATGATCACCCCATCATTACAGAGAGCTATTGCAGCAATTACTTCATCGAAATCCCCGATAGGGTTACCCGATATACTCAAACCCGCTGCAATCCTGCCAAAGACTTCGTATATTGTTTCGTCTATAGGTAAAATGGTAAATAATGCCAGGAGAGTCCTGACTTTGATCTGGTTATTGCGGTTCCCTGAAATGTATGCCCCTTTGAATAACTCCATGGCAGTTATTGCGGTTGTTGAGAGAGCAATTCCCTGTTCTTCAAATGCTGCATACAGGTTTAGTGCGCCACAATCTCTACGCATTAGATCAACAAGGAATGAGGTGTCTGCAAGCGGCATCAGAAACTGACCTCACGCACCCTTGCCTTTTCGCATCTCCCGGGATACTGATTCAATAGTGTTGGCCAGATCAGTACAGTCCCCGAGTTCGGCGAGCACCTCCGATAAATTACGTTTGACCGGGTAATATTTTACAATTACGTCAGAGAAACTTGTCTTTTCATCTTTCTTTAATGCCTTCAGCCGATCGTACGCTTCTTCCGTTATGCTGATGGTTTTTGTCGACATGATCAACTCTGTGTATGTATGTGTATTTAATAATAATCGTGGGGGGGACGTTCCCCGATGCCGCATACATCCTGCAGTCAGGAGAATGCATACCATAACGATCATCAGGGCCCTGGCATTGTGCAGCAGAATTGAGTCGCGGATGGCAGGGAACAACACATAGTGATTGATACGGCCGTTGGGTGCAGTGAGCACCGGAATTGCAGCCGGAAATAGGTTCCACCTTCACCCGTAATCAGCCTAATCCTGCATAAAAACAATATCTGGCCTGTTTTCGGTAAAACATCTCCGCAAACAACCCGCATACTTTAATTACTACGGAATGAGTATTAGAAATATACCGGATCATACCGATGTAATAGATAAACGAGGTGCCTTTTATGGATGATAATCGTAAATACCGTTTTTGCTGGGACCTCCTGGGGGATCTCACCGCAGGTCGCCCGAACCTGGGGCCCCTGGTCCGTCTTGAAGTCTACCGCCTCATGCAGTACACGCTCCGCGACACCATTGAGCGTGAACTGGGAACTGAAGCTGCCGACCGGATTTTTTTTAATGCGGGAAAACTTGCAGGGCATGAGTTATACGTTCATGTGATTAAGGATGCACCAGACCTTCCTGCGTTTGTAATTGCCGTGCAGGAAGCCCTCAAAAACTTAAAGATCGGTATATTCAGGGTTGAGAAAGCTGACCCGGAGAAAGGAACATTCATCGTTACGGTATCTGAAGATGTGGACTGCTCAGGGCTTCCCGATCTTTCCTTCAACATCTGCACCTATGACGAGGGATTCATCGCAGGACTCATGGAGAGTTTCACGGGCAAAAAATACCGGGTTAAAGAGATTGACTGCTGGTGCACGGGAGA
>JBAXMF010000338.1:0-3291 GCA_037134435.1 Methanomicrobiales archaeon
ATAGTAACGACGTCCTGACGGAGTGCGGCCAGTTCATCATGGAATTTATCTGCCACCAGTATCACCTATCCAAATCTTCCTGTGATGTAATTTTCAGTAAGCGTTTCTTTGGGTTTCTCGAAAATCTGTTGTGTAGTCCCGAATTCAGCCAGGTCTCCCATGTACATAAATCCTGTATAATCGCTCACCCGGGACGCCTGCTGCATGTTGTGGGTAACAATTACTACTGAGTAATGCATTTTTAGTTCTTCAATCAGGCCTTCAATTTTTGCCGTTGCAATCGGGTCAAGTGCCGAGCAGGGCTCGTCCATCAGGATCACTTCAGGTTCCACGGCGAGTGTCCGGGCGATACAGAGCCGCTGCTGCTGACCGCCTGATAAGCCCATCGCCGAGTTATGGAGCCGGTCTTTTACTTCGTCCCACAACGCGGCACTCCGCAGGCTTTTTTCAACTATCCGGTCCAGCTCTTTCCGTTCTTTCACACCGTGGACCCGGGGCCCGTAGGCAACATTTTCATAAATTGACTTCGGGAAGGGATTCGGCCTCTGGAATACCATGCCGATTTTTCGCCGTATTTCAACCGGATCTACATCGCCGTCATAGATATTTTTGGCATGGAAATTCACGGCACCCTGCACCCGGCAGCTGTCCACGAGGTCGTTCATCCGGTTCAGACACCTGAGCAGGGTTGATTTTCCACAGCCGGAAGGACCGATCAGGGCGGTTACCTTGTGGTCAGGAATACCCATTGTGACATCCCGGAGTGCAACTGTTTCCCCGTACCAGAGGTGTAACCGGTCCACCTGGATGATTGTATATTGTTCTGTCAATTGTTATCACCATCGGATTTTCATATGGTAGTGTCGTCTCACGATAATCGCCACAAGGTAGAACCCGATTACGAGGACCAGGAGCACCAGTGCAGTCCCGTACTGGTTAAGCGTGGCACCGGGAACACTCGTTGATAGGATATAGAGGTGGTAGGGAAGGGCCATCACCGGCTCGAATTCAGACGAGGGGAGCGTCCTTGTTGAAAATACCACGGCAGTAAACAGGATCGGGGCGGTCTCACCGGCAGCCCTGCCAATCGAAAGGATGGTCCCGGTAATAATACCCGGGACTGCAGGTGGTAATACCACGCTCCTTACGGTCTGCCATTTGGTGGCTCCAAGAGCGAGGCTTCCCTCCCTCACCGACATGGGCACGTTTTTTAAGGACTCTTCTGCGGTCCTGATTATCGTCGGGAGTACCATCAGTGCAAGGGTCACCTGTCCCGCGAGCAGGGAAACCCCGAATTTAAGGTACAGGACAAGGAACGCCATCCCGAACAGGCCGAAGACGATCGAGGGAGTGCCGTTTAAGAGGTCGACACCGGTCCTGATTATCCGGGTTATCCGGCTTTCGCGGGTATATTCGTTGAGATATATTGCCGCACCAATGCCGAGAGGTAATGCAATGAGGATTGCACCGATCACGAGGTAAAACGTACCCACAATTGCTGGAGCGATACCCCCTTCTCTCCCAAGGGAGGTCGGTGGTGCGGTGAGGAATTCCCAGCTGATGGCAGGAAGGCCGTTGATGACGATATCTGCAATGATACAGCCGAGGATAAACAATACTAGCCCGATTGCAATCCAAAGCAGGGCGAATGCCCCGTTCTGCACCTGGCGAGGGTTAAGTTTCTGTCTCAATAGGTACCACAAAAACACGGCCAGGATGCATACCAGGCCGATAATAAGTCCTGCTGCAATAAAGATGAACAAGAGGGCAATTAACGTAAGCACATAGGCCCCGTATTTTTTCAGGGAGTCTGCCATTTCATGTGATAAATACCTGTGACCGCCTGCTCCTGCTCCGGTCTGTCCCGACCGGATTTTCCCGAGGATCTTGTAGGCAGTAAGGTTGATGATTAGCGTAATAATGAGCAGAACGACTGCGATACCAAAGAGGGCACTATAATGGAGGCTGCCGACAGAAACTTCGCCCATCTCAATCCCCAGGGTTGCCGTTAATGTCCTGACCGGGGAAAGGACATTCCAGATCGGTGATGGAATTACTGCGGCATTTCCGGTGACCATCAGGACTGCCATCGTCTCCCCGATTGCCCGACCAATCCCGAGGATGACCGCGGCGGTAATCCCTGATATTGCGGCGGGCACGACAACCCGACTGATCGTCTGCCATCTTGTTGCACCCGTCGCAAGGGAACCTTCACGGAATTCCTTTGGCACTGAACTTATCGCATCCTCCGATACACTCACAATTGTCGGCAGCGCCATAATCCCGAGAAGAATTGAGCCTGCAAGCCAGCATTCCCCGCTCGGTACATCAAAGGTTACGCGGAGCAAATCGGTGAGGACAATAAGCCCGAAGAAACCAAACACGACAGAGGGGATCCCGGCCAACAGCTCAACCGCTGGTTTAACGATGGCCTTGACTTTTTTATGGGCCAGTTCACTGATATAAATCGCGCTTGCAACCCCGAGTGGTATTGCAATCAGCATGGCAAGGGCCATTACGAGCAGGGTGTCGACAATAAGGGGGAAGATGCCATAGAGTGGAGGAAAACCCGAAGGGTTCCAGGAGTCGCCGAACAGGAAAGCCGGAAGCCCTATGGTTGAAAATGCCGGGTAACCATTGTAGACCAGGAAGACGAGGATAAAAAAAACAATCACTACGGCAAACGCTGCGCAGACAAACCAGAGCGAGGTCATCAGGTTTTCTTTGATATTCCTGGCAGCGGGTTTGAACCCCTGGTGCGGCAGTGATAATTTGTCTTCAGACACCGCACATCACCTGGTCCCCTGCCTGCTGGTCAGTAACAAAAATTCAGTCGCCCACATACACTGCATCACGTTCTGATACACACTGGGTGGGGTTGATATATACCCTTTTTCGATGTAAAATATAGGTTTATATATATACCCTATAGAAGTATAGGGTTAGAGAAAACCCCTGGATTACCGCCCGAATCCCCAAAGGAAAATCAAGCGTAATTCTGGGTGATAAGTCCCCGAAGGTCTCGGAGGTTGAAAACTCATGGACGAAAAAACCCAGGTTCCAGGATTAATTTCTGTAATTTCCCCATGTATTCCATAACTTTCCCGGGGCTTTCCCGGATCGACATACCCCGGGAAGCAATTTCCCTCACCTCTCCTGCATTGCTTGCAGGGCGATGCATAATCGCGGATTATCATTCGGAAAACCGTACCCTTTTGAATGTACCCGGTTACCAGATACTAATGGACTATACCTGGAAAGAGCATGCCATATCAGTCCATCAACACGCCA
>JBAXMF010000339.1:0-3287 GCA_037134435.1 Methanomicrobiales archaeon
AAAACCAACCAGATGTGGGGTTCTGAAGAAGGTTGTCACCTGTTCGGGTATCCCCGGATGGCAGGTAGTTTCCCGATTGAAAATTTTACCTCCTGCATCACGGAACCTGAGGCGGTCCTTAAAGCGTTCAATGATTTGATTAATGAAGGGAAAGAGTACGACCTTGACGTTATTATCAACCCCAAGGACGGCTCCGCACAAAGGACGCTCCATTCCATTGGCATACTCGAAAAGGACGAATCCGGCAACCCGGTAAAAATTAAGGGAATTAACCAGGATATCACGGAAAGCAAACGGTCAGAGGAAGCATTGAGGGAATCACGCAACCGGTTCGAGGTGACCCTCGCCTCGCTCGATGACGCTGTTTTCCTGGTCGATCCTAAAACCCGCCTGATCAGCGAGTGCAATGCCGCTGCTACAATAATCTTTGGCTATTCGCGTGAGGAAATGGTTGGCATGGCGACAAATTTCCTACACGTCGACCAGGCGCATGTGGAGCAGTTCGGTCGGGAGGCGGGGGCTACCTACGACGATCCCGGATACTATTCGCGGGAGTTCGAGATGCGGCGGAAGGATGGCCACGTATTTCCGTCCGAACACTTCGTCCGGCCGGTCCGTGATCCAGACGGGGGGATCCTGTACGTGGTCAGCGTGGTGCGTGACATCACCGAACGCAAACGTGCAGAGGAGGCGCTTCGTCAGGGCGAGCTGCTGATGCGGGAGGTCTTTAACAATGCAAACGATGCGGTATTCCTGCTTGAAAGAGCCCGGGAGGGTCCCGGTACATACCTTCTCGTGAATGATAAAGCTGTCAGGATGCTGGGATATTCAAGAGAAGAGCTCCTAAAGATGTCCCCGCGGGATATCGTACCAGGGGATATTGCCAAAAAAATCATGCCTGATGTCATACAAAAACTGCTCAAAGAAGGACATGCTACCTTTGAGTCTGCACACAGGCGAAAAGATGGGAGTACCTACCCGATTGAAGTCAGCACCCATACGTTCCGTTACAAAGGAAAGGATGTTGATCTCTCAATTGTCCGCGATATCACCGATCGCAAGAAGATCGAGGATGCGTTGCGGGTAAGCGAGAAAAAATACCGGGGCATTTTTGAGAATGCAATGCTGGGAATTTTCCAGACCACAACGGATGGGCGGCTTATTGACGCAAATTTGGCAGCTGCCCGGATGTTTGGATATGCTGAGCCCGCTGAGATCCTCAGTGTTGGTATCAATGTTGGCCTGGAGATCTATGCCAACCCGGATGATCGGAAATCCGCAATTGATCATTTGCAGAAAACAGGCGAATTGGAGATCCATGAACTCCCAGTCATGAAACGCGACAGGAGTACGTTCTGGGCCTCGGTGACCGTGCGGTCAGTAAAAGAACCGGATGGCTCTATCGCCCGTTACGAGGGCACCATCATGGACGTTTCCGGACGTAAACAGGCTGAGGAGGCGTTGCGGGAGAGCGAGGAGAAATACCGGGGTATCTTCGATGAATCAATAGCGGCGGTTTACGTATTTGACAACAAGAAGAACTTCATCAATACCAACCAGGCTGGATTAGACCTTATAGGCTATTCACGGGAAGAACTTCTGCACATGAGCATCCCGGATGTGGATGCCGACCCGGCCGTTGTCTTGCCAGCTCACCAGGAACTCCTTTCGGGGGAGCGACTCATCAACTACGAACACCGGCTTCGACGGAAGGACGGTAAGCTTATCACGGTGTTAAACAACTCAAGGCCGCTTACGGATCCCCATGGGAACATAATTGGAATGATCAGCACATTGATTGACATCACCAAGCGCAAATTAGCGGAGGATACGTTAATAACGAACCAGATCCGGCTTGCGGAGGCAATGGACCTCGCTCACATGGCAAACTGGGAATTTGATGTTTCTACCGGTATCTTTACCTTTGATGATCGGTTCTACGCTCTTTATGGTACCACTGCCAGGCTCGAAGGTGGCAACCAGATGCCGGCAGAAGTGTATGCGAAAAAATTCGTTCATCCAGACGACCAGTATATTGTGGCCGATGAAGTGAATAAAGCCATACTGGCCACCGACCCCGGTTACATGTCACTGGCGGAACACCGGATAATCCGCAGGGACGGTGAGATCCGAAATATTGTCGTGCGTTTCGGAATTACGAAAGACAAAAACGGCAGGACCATCAGGACCCACGGTGCGAACCAGGATATAACCGGGCGAAAGCGGGCAGAAGAAGCGCTGCGCGAGAGTGAGGTCAGGTATCGGGCCGTTGCTGATTTCACGTATGACTGGGAATATTGGATAGCACCCGATGGGAAATTTATTTATGTCTCTCCATCTTGTGAACGGATCACCGGTTATCGTCCTGAAGAGTTTACTCTCGATCCAAATCTCCTGGTCACCATAACACAAGCTGATGACCGGGACAAAATTATCGAGCATCTCGCTAATGGACATCAAATAAATACCGAACCTGGTGCTCTTGAATTTAGGATTATTACGAGAAACGGGGAAGAACGGTGGATCGGTCACGAATGTCAACCGGTATACAGTACCAACGGAGGGTACCTTGGGAGACGTGGTAGTAATCGTGATATCACCGAACGGAAAGAGGCCGAGAAAATCCTGGTAGCCACGTTGAAAAGGACCCGGGACCAGCAGGAAGTGCTGGGCACGATCTCCCTCTCACCGTTCCTTTTACTAGGCGACGTGCATGGACTTTCAGCCAGACTTACTGAAGTGTCATCCGGAGTGCTTGGTGTGGAAAGGGTGAGTGTTTGGCTGTTTAACAATAATGAAGATGAACTGCGATGCATGGACCTGTATGAGGTTTTGTATGACCGACACTCCCACGACGGTGTACTGAAACGTCATGAATATGAAAATGAGTTTGACGCATTGAGTATGGCAAAGTACATCGATGCCGATGATCCATTGACCGACCCACGCACTGCGGGATATGTGAATGGCTACCTTAAACCGAATCGCATTACATCAATGCTGGATGCGGTGATACGGGTCTCCGGTCAAAATCTCGGGGTCCTTTGTTTTGAGCATGTTAACCGTCCGCATCACTGGGAGAGCGATGAGATCTCATTTGCCTGCCAGCTTGCTGATCAGATTGCGATTACCCTGCTGAACCGTGATCGCAAGCAGGCTGCGGAGGCGCTTCGGGAGAGCGAAGTGCGGTATCGCAATGTCGTAGAGGACCAGACTGAATTTATCTGTCGGTTCCTTCCGGATGGTACCCACATCTTTGTTAATGATGCATATTGCCGGTATTTCGG
>JBAXMF010000340.1:0-3277 GCA_037134435.1 Methanomicrobiales archaeon
AGGACCATCCCCACAATAAACCCACCTACTACAGAAAGTAACGCCAGGATGCCCGTAATAATAGTGACAGGCAGGGAGTCCGTTTTTAACCCGTGCTTCCCCATTTCGATGGCGACAAAGACAAGAAGGGCCCCGTAGATCCCCGGGGAGATGAGTTCCTGTATACCAGGACCTGCGAAAAATGCTGCAATGACGAGGAGGATGACACCGGCAAAGATATTCGAACCGCCGGTCCTTGCTCCGAACCGGTACTGGGCGGCAAGACCGCCGGCCCCATGACACATTGGAAATCCCCCGAACGGGGTTGATAACAGGTTCATCAACCCGATTGTCCTTGACAGTTTTTCGGGAGGAATTTCCCGGGAAAACATATCTTTCGTTAATAGTGACGTGGCCAGGATTGCATTGGTGATGGTGATTACCGCCTGGGGAAGGACGAGTTCAGGAATTGAGGCAACATAATCGGCAAAGGATGGAATTACCAGCTGCGGGAGCTGAATGATGTAAATATCGGGGATTCCATGCAGAAAGACTCCAATGATGGCAGCTGTTACAAGGAGGACGAGGGCAGAGAGGTCGGGGACCTTCCCCAGGTACGATAACAGGAATATGAGTACAATAACGGCAATCCCGAATGCAAAGAACGCCGGGGCCTGGAGCATAAAGGCGCCCGCAGATTTTAGGAGTAACAGGGCCAGCCCGAGCTGGATACCCCTGATCACCGGGTTCGGTACATATTTTTCAATATAATACAACCACCTGCCAAACCCGAGGAAGAAAAAGAGGAGGCCGAGGAGTATACCTGCGGCTGCAAGTTCGGGGCCGGCGAGAACGCTGGAAATAGCCACAACGGCAATCACTTTCATCGGCTCTACGGGAACCGGCAGGCGATAGTAGAGCCCGGTGAAAATGAACCAGATGGCAAAAAAGAGAAGTATTATCCCGAGGTTGAGTTTGCAGACAAGAGCAACCGCAAACATCAGGGGTAGGATCGTCCCAAAATCCCCGAGTGCCCCGGCAAGTTCGGACAGGTTAAATTTTAATCCGCCTGAAATTTTTTCTTCCACCAAAAATTGCCCCTCTTTTTCCTGACTGTACTAAATTAACGCGTCCTATTCAATAATGGTGCTGCTGTTGTTGGTCCTCCGAAGGGCCTGACCTGTTCCTATTCTGTTTGATTATTTAGTGATAATTCAACGTAAGGGAGCTGAAGCGCTTTCAATGGAGAAGTATTCTTTTACAGAGAAATCTTCCGAAAGACACCGGATTAATCCGGTTTGTGATAAATTATATCCACCCTTTTCAGCCAGCGCCACCTTAAACGGATCCGATTGAATGGTTGAGACCAGGGCAGAAATGTTCGGTTCTTTCAATAGATCCGTCCGTATTGCCAGTTCAAACTGTTCGCCAACCAGCGGTATAAATAAAAGCCCGTTCTCTTCTGCAACCCCTGAAGTACAAATACCCGCATCAGCAAACCCGTTTCGTATCGCCTCAGCCACAGCCTTGTGTGTCTCCACCTCATGCCCGTATCCATCAATTTGTGCCGGGTCTACACCCCGGGTTTGCAGAAATGAGTCAAGTATCATGCGTGCTGAGGTCCCTTTCTGCCGGTTGATGAACCGCTTGTTAATAATATCGTCAAAATTGTACCCCTCCATTGATACAATTCCAAGAGATGTTGCGGCGATATGGATGAACCTGAGATCTGGCAGGGGTAATAATTGCATAATCTCCCTGCAGTTTGGCAGGAAGGAAAAATCAGGCAGGCTTAACGGCGCTGCATGGCAGGAATTGTGTCTCAGGGAGAGAACGGCACCGATATTGCCGGCGCTCCGGACCTGCATGAAGATGCCCAGGTTTCTGACAAGATGTGCAAGCTCATCCAGTGCAGGGTCGTATGCCCCAGACAGGAGAAGGGTCCGTTCAATATTACCTGGATCGGTGGTCAATACAGCTTCCATCTCGGTGTTAGAATCACAACCTTCCTTGAATGCAGGGATATGGACAAACCCATTGGCTTTCACCGTTGCCATCTGGATTCCTGAACCCCGGGAATGTGGAATTGCATAGTAGGTACTCCCGATATGTCCAACTGAAACCGGTATGAACTCGTCAAACCCGAGGTCGGATACCAGGCTCCCGGATAGCTGCACCCGGAAGGTGTGGTACAATGGTGCAGGCAACCCCCAGGATTGGAGTAAGGGTCCTGCAAATTCCCGAAGTACTGTTTGCGCTGCAAGTGGATACCCCGGTAATCCAATTACAGGTTTACCGTTAATTTTGCCCAGCATGGCAGGTTTTCCTGGTTTCATTGCCACACCATGGAAGAGTAACTCGCCAACAGATTCAATCACTTCAGCCGTATAGTCGCGGGAACCTGCAGAGGACCCCGCGGAAATTAGCACGAGATCGTTTTCATCGACAGCCTTGCAGAGGCTTTCTTCAATAATCTCTGGTTTATCCCGGGCGATGGGATACCGGGTACAGTTCGCGCCCATTTCATTGAGAAAAACCTGTGCCATAATAGTGTTACTTTCCACAACCTGGCCCGGTCCGGGACGAATACCAAGATTGACAAGTTCACTGCCTGTTGGTATCAACCCAACGTTCACCTCCCTGGCATCAATATGGACAATACCGTACGTGGCAAGGGCACCGATGTCGAACGGACGGATGCGATGTCCCTCGGGAAGCACGAGTTGTCCTTCCCTGACATCTTCACCGGCAGGCCGGATGTGCTGCCAGAGTGAAACAGATTTTCGGATCTGCAGGTTGTTTCCCTTTTTCCACGTATCCTCGATCATGATGACCGCATCGAACTCAGGGGGGACAATGTTACCGGTATTTACCGGGGTGAAATCCTCGATAATGACCGGCGACTGATCACTCGCACCCACCGTATCCCTGCTTCTGACGGCAAATCCATCCATTGCAGCAAGGTTCACTTCAGGAACTGAATATTTTGCATACACAGGGGTCGATGAAACCCGTCCTGATGAATCGATCACGGGAATCCTAACACTCCGGTCAGGTTTTTCAAATGAGGTACAGGTAAGCCTGACTGCCTGGTCGAGAGAGATTAGAGATAAGTATCGCTTTACCATATGGCAAAACCTCCAAAAATCCCAGGTTTCGAATCAGAGACCCTATCCGATAATTTCATCTGGTTTTCTCCTCGTGACGGGGTTGAGGTTACGAATCGTCCACCTAATAACTCAAGAACAAAGGTCGGCAGTATGCCTGGGATCGGAGATGTGAATCGCTGAGCCGGGGC
>JBAXMF010000341.1:0-3273 GCA_037134435.1 Methanomicrobiales archaeon
ACATTTCGCGGGCGAGATACTCAGTATCCCGGCCGCGTGAATAATTCGTCTGGGCTGGCATGCGGGTCAGCCCCTTGATATTGCAATGAGTGGTGAGGATGCGATCTCACCGGAAGCTACCATGACAAACGATTTCCGCGAAATGTGGTAACTGCCTGATCCGGTGCAAATGATAATGCCGAGTCCCGAAGGGGTTTGATAAATAATCGACGCGCCATCAATAATGCTGCTTTGTTGTCTCAGGGGGATTTGCCGACCGAAAAATAATAGCTCGCGGACCTCTTCCCGCGAGAGATGGTAAAGGCCGCCTTGTGTTTCAATGACGGTTTCCCCGTTGCTACACGCTCTCATACTGCTCGATGTGTCAGACATGTGATCACCGGGCCAGTGTAGGAAAGTTTTTGTCTGATGATAACATCAGCTGTACTGATCCTGCCCTTGTCTGAATTGATGTTTTGGTAGACTCTATTATGATAGGGTGGATCACCTTACTATTCTGCATTCGTTATCCTCCACGTACTTAAAATGTCCTAGTTTCACGAAGAAATCGCAGATGCCAAACAATCCGGATCGGATCTCGTAGGCCCTGGCTATTTCGTGTGTTATAGGTTTAGGTTCGATATCAGTGTTCATCATATTTCACCTCAATGCGACAACCAAATTAAAAACAGGGGGCATTTGTCCCAGTGAACGGTGTTGTCGAGATCATGATTGTATGCCGTCTGGGTTTAAAATGAATTGGGTTTGGTGAATTTTTGCAACTTAATCGCCGTCTGTTTTAGCCGCTGTAATCGAGTCAATGTACTTCTTCAATGAATCCCCATGTTGAACAATGTATTTCGCAATTTCTTCAAGCTTCATGACACCCTCTGCATCAAGCGGTTCTCCGCAGGTATAGCACGTCGAAGCAATCGGGGGATTAATTGTCGAGCAGTGTTGACATTGCCGGGGCCGGATACCATTTTCTTTTTCTTTTTCGTCGGTTTTTACAATACCATACACCCGTGCAACCTCAGTATCAATATCCTGCCCGGTCATGTGCACATACGTCCGCCACATCGAAGTGTCGGGCTGGCCCCACATCATCATCTTGATGGCTGATTCCTGCATCCCGTCCTTTATCAGGTGAGTAATTCTCGAATGTCGGAATATGTGGGCGGTTACGTGCCGTGTAATCCCTGCACGTACAACGATTCTCTGGATCCGTTTTGATATGGATGCGTGGGTGAATGGTTCACGCAGCCCGTTTACAAAAACAAGGGCATCACTTGACATATCGCCCGGGTAGTCGGCTTTCCAGACCTTAAGATATTCTGCAGCCATCATTACCCGGACATGCCGGTAGTATTTTGTTTTAAAGAGTACCCCGACCGAAGCACCACCCCCAACAAAACTGATGTCACCCCAGGTAAGCGTCGCGATCTCGCCAATGCGGAACCCGCCTTCATAGAGCAGGAGGACCATCGCCCGGTCACCGCTCCTGTCACATGCCTTCATTATCAAGGTGATTTCGTCGGTGGTCAAAAGGTCAGTGGCCTTCTTTGTCACCATGTCTTTCGGCGGATTTTTTATCCTGGTGATCTTCTTTTCCGGGATATTGCTGTATCCCTCTTCGATCATCCAGAGAATGAATTGCTTCAGGATGATGACATGGTCAGCGATGGTGTTCTGCTTGAACGGTTTGTTCCTCGCGCTGACCCCGTTCTTCAGGGCCTCAATGCCAGCGTAAATATCGACAATGCCAAGCTCGCGGAACTGGTTGATAAAGCGGCGCCAGCTGACGAGCGTGTAGGTCAGTTTGTTGACTCGCCCAGGTGAAAGGTTGGCTGACGATCGGCGTTCATTAAGAAATTCTCTGATGGTATCGGCATCAGCCTTTGTGATGGTCCCGCGAGTGAGAGCGGTGTCCAAAGAATTGTTGGAATATTCTGGTCTAACCGCAGAGAAGTATCCTGGCGGCATTGATGTTCGGGTAGGCATAATGGAACATTGCCATCTCCCATAATTAAAAACAGTGTGTGGGGAATCGAACTTCTTGTCGGTATGCTGCTATGGGGATTCGAACCCCAGTCGTCGGCGTGAAAGGCCGACATGATTGGCCGGACTACACTATAGCAGCAATGCAGGAATAACTGCTCAAATACATGGGGGGTGTTGTTACTTAAATATGTCTGTTAACTGCCGTTTCTCGCAGGCTTGTCCATTATTGTTAGTTAAATTACCAGAAAAATAAAAAACAATCCTGCAATTCCTATACCCACAAGTATATGTGATTGATCCGGCCAATGATAGAAAGAATGAGTGGCCTCGAGGATCAGATCAAGGAGCTGGAAGATGAGCTCCAGAAGACACCTTACAATAAGGCCACTTCGAAACATATCGGCCGGATAAAGGCCAAGATCGCGAGGTTACGGGACGATGCGGTTAACCGGGCGATGAAGTCCGGGGGCGGAGGTGAAGGGTACTCAGTTAAAAAATCCGGTGATGCTACCGTTGTTCTTGTCGGTTTCCCTTCAACGGGTAAGAGTACCCTGCTTAACCAGCTTACCGGTGCGGAGAGCGCAGTCGCGGCGTATGAGTTTACCACGCTTACGGTCGTTCCGGGTGCAATGGAATATAAAGGTGCGAAAATCCAAATCCTTGATATCCCTGGTCTTATTGCCGGTGCGGCGATGGGAAAAGGCCGTGGTAAGGAAGTAATTGGTGTCGTGCGGAGCGCTGATATGATCGTGGTCCTCGTTGATGTTTTTAACCAGGGCCATGTAGACGTACTGATGAAAGAGTTGTATGATGCAGGGATCAGGGTAAACACACCCAAGCCCGATATAACGATTAAAAAGACATCACACGGGGGTGTCCGGGTCCACAAGGTCGGTACCCTTGAACTTAATATTGAAGAAATCAGGGCGATCCTGAGTGAAAGTAAAATCATGAATGCGGATATTCTCATCAGGGGCGGGGCCACGCAGGAAGACCTGATTGATGAGGTACTGGGTAGCCGGGTATACATCCCCGCATTTATTGCCGTCAACAAAGTTGACCTGATCGATATCGAACAGGCTGATGAAATAGAGGAGACTCTTAAGGAGCGTTTCTCGATGCCCCCTGTCATGATCTCTGCCCATACCGGTTACCATATGGAAGAGATAAAAGAAGCAATCTACCAGAAACTGGGGTTTATGCGGCTGTTCCTCCGTCCCCAGGGTGAAGAAGCTGACCTCGAAGAACCCCTGATAATCAGGTCAGGCAGCAACGTTGAAGACGTATGCAGGA
>JBAXMF010000342.1:0-3266 GCA_037134435.1 Methanomicrobiales archaeon
TGCCCACGGCAATTCTCGGCCAGGTCTATGAACAGTTTCTCGGAAATGTGATACGGCTTACGCAGGGGCACCAGGCAAAGGTCGAATACAAGCCGGATGTGAAGAAGGCAGGCGGTGTATTCTATACGCCGGAATCTATTGTCGATTACATTGTGGAGCACACGGTTGGGGAGCTCATAAAAGGGAAGACCCCAAAAGAAGTCTCAAAGATCCGTGTAATTGACCCGGCCTGCGGGTCGGGCTCGTTCCTGCTCGGTGCATAAGACATACTTCTCGACGGGCACCGGGACTAGTATATTGAGGACCTGGTCCCGGTATTAAAAAAAAGGAGAAACCTCGTCCGAAGTAAAAGCCCTGGTCCCGCCTGATGCAAGAAGGGCGGAGAACCTGCCAATTTACAAGGCATCGAATGGTTCCGATTCCCGGGTCCGGAGTGACTGGAACCTGACAACTGCAGAACGGAAGCGAATTCTTCTCAATAACATTTACGGAGTTGATATCAACCGGCAGGCCATTGAGGTCACAAAACTTTCCCTGCTCCTTGAAGGTTGTTGAAGAGGAAAACGATGAGACCGTTTAAAAGAAGCTGAAACTATTCAAAGAACGTGCGTTACCCATCGCTTCATGAGAATATCAAATGTGGAAATTCGCTGATTGGGTCTGATATTTACAAGGATGTGCAGGTTACCCTCGATGATCCTGCGGTGATGAAACGGATAAATGCATTTGATTGGGACGTGGAATTCGCAGAGATTATGAAGTGTGGGATTCGACGCGGTGATTGGGAACCCACCGTATGTGAGACAGGAATCAATCACGAAACAGAAGAAATACTTCGAGACACAGTACACAGTATACCAAGGAACCGCGGATCTCTATGCATACTTCATTGAAAAAGGGATTTCGCTGCTTCGTCCGAAAGGTATTTTATCGTATATTGTTACGAATAAATGGATGCGGGCGAACTATGGAAAACCGCTTCGAAAGCATTTGTTGATGAAACAGATCGATGGGATTATTGATTTTGGCGATTTGCCAGTATTCAAGACTGCGACGACCTATCCATGTATTATCCGTATTTCCAACGAGAAGCCAGTTAGAGTGTTATATTCAGTAGATGTCGACGCACTTGATTTTTCGAGTCTTGATAATTATGTCGTGGTGAATCGGTATCCATTTGATCCAAAAACATTAACGGATGATGGGTGGTCACTTGGAGATCATGCAACCGAAAAATTACTTTCAAAGTTACGAGGAATCTCGTACCCTGTCGAAGAATATGTTAAAGGGAGAATTTATCGAAGGGATTGTAACTGGAAACAATGAAGCATTTGTTATAGATCAAAATATTAAAGAAAAATTAATCGAAGAAGATCCAAAAAGTGCAGAAATCATCAAACCTTATATCACCGGAAAAGATGTTACGCGATATCAGTCTCTTCCATCAGTAAAATTTGTCATTTTCACATAGCGGGGGATAAAAATTAAAGATTATCCTGCCTTAGAAAGACATTTAAGACAATTCAAAAGTCAATTACTGCCAAAAACTGAAAATTGGTGTGGAGATGAATGGCCCGGAAGAAAGCCTGGAAATTACGAATGGTATGAAATTCAGGATTCTATCGATTATTACACTCAATTCGATAAACAAAAAATTGTATATCTTGTATTTCAGGTAAAATGTGCATTTACCTATGATCACAAAAGGAAATATTATCCAAATAATGCGGTTTGGATTATTCCTAGCAATAATAAATATCTGTTAGGTATTCTAAATTCAAAACTGGTTGGAATTTAATTTCGAATTATTGCACACAAATACATAATGGGTATCAGTTAATATTCAAATATCTTGGAAAAATCCCAATCCGCACCATCAACTTCTCCAATCCCGTCGACGTCGCCTGCCACGACAAAAGTCACACTTGTCGAGCGGAGGCTCGATCTTAACAAACGGCTTTCCCGAGGCAGGGACTGACCAGGAGCAGACCATTGTCAAGAGGCAGATTGCAGCGACGGATAAGGAGATCGACGAGCGGGTGTACGAACTTAACGGGCTTACGGATGAGGAGATTGCAGTTGTAGAATCGGGAGGTGGGAAATGAATGATATAGGAGTTACGCAGAATCCTCTGAAAAAAAATTAGAGCGCGTATTTTGGATGGACTAAATATTCAGAAATAGCAGATTTAACGATTTGCCATTTTGCATCATAAATAGTGATCCCATTTATTTGGTAGGCGACCTGTAATCGAATGAAAGCACGAATCGAACAATTGATATGATTTCTTTGCCCGGCTGCCTTTCGAATCTTACAATCCTCGACGCAACATAATTCTTTCAATGCACGATGATAATTCTCGATTGACCAACAAATTGCTTGCAGATTTCTTCGGTCCTGATCATCCATTGTGACGAAATTTGTTGCCCAATACCGATCTTTACCCTTTTTATTCAAGGTATGAAAAAGTTTGATGAATCCATATTTTTTCATATGGACAACAATTCCATCATCAGGGATGGTAACAGAAGATACCGGACGATTTTCAGTATCATCCGGATTTACCATTCGATTCTTTTTAACGCGGGTAAACCAATTCCATCCGAGATTGTCGATAAACTTCAAGTTATCATTACCCGAATACCAGCTGTCAAACATAACAAAATATGGTTGAAATCCTCTTATGGACGCAGTATGAAGCATTTGGCGAAAATGGTCATTCTTAGATAGTTCATCGCCACCTTTATCATAAATCCGATAATCAATCGGGAATGTATGAGCCCCGTCAGTCCAGACGAGGGTGACCAGGCCAATTCCTTGGACAACTTTGTGATGTTTCCCACTCCATTGGTAGTAGGTCAGCTCGATGTGTCTTGAATAAATTTTATCGATAACTGTGTCATCCAGAACTAACCATCCACTTCGTTTTTCAATATACGGTGCAACTTCATCCCACAACGTTTCTGGGGTTAAGGACTGTCTTGTGAGAAATCTGTTGAACGTATCATGGGTGACAACAATCCCATTTGAGGAATAACAGTCCGCCGCTTTAACGCATGACACATCACATGTTGCTGCTACCAGGAAATTGATGTAATCATAGTCCGAAATTTGGTTCCTATCAACCACGTAATATATTCAGTTATTAATATATATAGATCTTTCTACTTGATTCTGCGTTTGCGTAACTCCTATCCAGCTATTTTCGTGGCTTTATCACGTATTCATGTTCACGATCAACCTGCTTTTTCCTCTGGTCATAGACC
>JBAXMF010000343.1:0-3243 GCA_037134435.1 Methanomicrobiales archaeon
TGAATATTTGGGATATCCAGAATTCCGGTTTTTCGTAAAGTAGAACCATAACTATGCAATAGGTCCTGGATCTTACAGATTGGGTATCCGTACTACACTTTTGTGCCTGGTAAGATTCCTGTTCTCTTCAATGTGAAACCAATCGATGGTTCTATGAGGTTGCTTCTTTCGCGTTCTGATATTGAATTGGGATATAAAAAAAAGAGGTTATTCGGCAGATTTTTTGTTTGTGGTGGGATATAGCCAGCGATCGCATAACCATGCGACTCCAACTGCCGACAATAAAAGAATACTGACTACGAATAACGAACTCCCCACAAGATGGTAAAGTTTTGTCGAGAGTACAAACCCGCCTACCAGGAGCAGAATACTAATAACGGCAAGTACCAGGATTGATTTCACCAGGGTCGCATTCACGATACTGCGGTGAAAACGGCGGACAACGATTTGCGTGGACAGGACAAGGGGGAAGACATAGACCAGGCCAATAAGTGAACTGGCAATCAAACCGGCAACAATGACGCCGAACTCCGTGTTAAATGAAAATGCTGTATATCCATACTTGGAGACCGACAGGATCGACAGCAGGGGTGTAAGGAGTACCTGCATCGGGACCCTGGTCCAGGCATGATGATTGATATAGGATGCAACACCCGGGCTGAATGAATAGTACCATGTTTCAAATGCGAACATAAACTGGGTACCGGCAGAGGATGAGTAGATGGTATTCTGTCGGAAGTCCCTGAGCTGCTGGACTTCCACAGCCATTGGTGAACCAAACGTTGCAGTTGCGATAAGGCAACCTGAATCATTTTTATCGTTATGATTTTGTGGTTTGTGTGCATCCGCCAGACTCTGAACTTCTGCAGCTTCATCTGTCCGTCCCAGCTTTTTGAGGACGTCAACTTTCTCCGTCAGCAGATTGTAGTCCGTAGGGTCATCGGTGAGAAGAGTATTGACGCAGTCAAGCGCTTTTTCATTATCCCCCGTTTTCTTATAAATACTCTCTTTACTTGCAAGCACCGATCTCATATTTTCCCTTGCAATCGGGGTCATATCCTGTATCCGTAGCCCCTCCATCAGATCCCTGGTCTCCATTTTATTGTATTTTGCATCGCGTGTTGACCATTCAACTTCTTTATCCTTTAATGCAAGACCGTAATTTTCAAGAGATTTATCATACGCATGAAGGGCCTCCTGATAATTACCACTCTGCTTATACCAGTCACCCTGGTCCTTCCAGTTATCACCCGTATATGTCCATTTTGGTTTGGCAAATCCGAAGATCACGTTGATAATCGAGGGCTCCTGTTTAGTATTTTCATTCAATTCAGCAAAGACCGGGGCAATGCACGCCGTGATAAAAAAGAGTGCAAAAAAAATTAAGAAAAATTTTCTCATTCTCATAGTTAACTGTTACCGTCAAAAAACTATAAAAATATTCTTGTTGTGCTTTGAGTATACGGAAACGTTTGGGTATCCACTCCCAAAATGGACCGCCAGCCCTATCAAAATCCTTTGAATCCAGTATCCGGCCTATCGGTCCAGAACATACAATTCCCTCAATCAATGGTTACGAAAAAAAACCACTGAAGATGTGGCGGCGGTGATCGCCATGCGGTGAAGAGTGAACCGGTGAGGTCATCGGAACCCGCCCCGGTGCAACCATATCATGATCTTTGCACCGATATATCCAGCGAATACAAATAATACAAAGATGCTCGTGTCCTGGTAGATAAGAAAGAACAGGTACCCTACGATAAGTGCCACGCCACTGGCCGCCAGTTCCCAGAGGACACAATAATTTATGCCCCATGAGAAACGGCCCCTGATTGCGATATCTGGAATTTTTATCAAGGACACCTGAAAGGTAATTCTTCCCGGATTGGAAATAAGATTAACCATTTGGGATGGCGGCAGGCATGCTCCCTGGGGAATTATTTCTTCCCGACAGATACCGCACCGAACGTGAAGTGGAGGCGGGGTGACATTTCATCCTCTCAATCAGGTGCGTTCATACGGGAATTTATATAAGTCCCCTGTTTGATGCAGACGAAGCATCCTGTTGGCTTCGAATCCACAGATTCCCCCCCGGGGATGCGGGTCTCGCCAGTATCTATCCCCTCCTGTTCATTGTAAAGGTGATGACGGCAATGATGAATGCAAATGCAGTCAGGAGCGTTTCCCCTTCACCCGCCGGTTGTGTGGTCGGGGGCGATGTCCCAGGAATCGCATGATCGGGCTGTGGCCCCGTGTAACGGGTGGGGACCGTTTCATTCATGGCCGGGTACAGGAACATGCCTCCGTATCTTGTCCAGATGACCCGGTGACCTGATACATCCGGACCCTGGTCCTCTCCCCCTAAATCGGATGATTCACCCATCGGCGCTGATATCCAGGACTCCCTCTTGCTCGTAAGGTTATAGAGGTAGATATCCGATACCGGAGGAACGGGCGTTTCCACGGGACAGTATGTCCCGGAAGGGCAGGCGGCCACCGATGGTTGGGCCGGCTGGTGACGCCGGTCCTCCCATACGACCCAGTCGCCTGATATCTTCGGATTGCGCTGGTCAGCGGGATCTGTGCAGAGGGGTAGTTCCTCAAAGTTTGAGAGGTTGTAGAGATAAATATCCCCGTTCCCATTCCGGTTATCTTCCCAGGCGATTAGGGTGCCTGATACGGACGGTGTATATGCAGCCCCTGAAAATGAGACCTGCATCTCTTTTCCTGAACTGATGTTATAGCAGAAGATATCGCTCGTAAAGGCACCACCCACCGTAGTCCTGTTTTCAGGGTGGTACGTGCTCCCCGCATACACGAGCAGGTCGTTATAAACTACCGGGTTATCTGGGTTGTCCGGGATCCGGGGAAAGAAATCCACCCTGGTGTGTGTCGAGAGGTTATAGATCACAAAATACTCTTTCGTGTTGGTGAGGCCAGGCCAGATCCGATCGGTTGTCCCGTTCTCCCAGACGACGATGTCGTCGTAGACTGAGACGCCAGGGAATGTACCAAAACTGGTGCCAAGCAGTTCTGCTCTCCCGGAATCCTGGTCAAATGTAAAGATATCCTGGCCCGCAACCGAATTTTGGTTTTCAGTACGATGTCGTTTTGTGTACACGGCCCACCTGCCCCCGATGCGGGCAATACTCCATGAATCCAATCCCTTTCCTCCCTGGCATACCAAGGTTAATTCCCCGGTCGAAATCTTGTAGCAGAAGAGTTCAGGCGAGCCTGATTGAC
>JBAXMF010000344.1:0-3237 GCA_037134435.1 Methanomicrobiales archaeon
CGAAATATGCCTTGACCTGCGGCTGGAACAGGTAATAAAGGATGATTGCTGCGATGATTATCCCCAGCAATGCACTAAAACCGGTCGTGAACAGGCTTACGATGCCGATCAGGATGCTGATGGCCGAGAAGATTACCCCGACAATCCAGACCCAGGACCAGGCCTTGAAACAACCAATCCCAAGGAGAAGATCGATAATACCGATGATGAAAGCAGTGACTCCTAAAGCGGCACCCATGCCACCGAAGCCGGCGACGCTTAAGATTGACCCGCCGATGACCCCGCCGAATATTGCAAACAGTCCCCCGATAATCCAGAGAATACCTAGAATTGTTACTCCCAATGGTCTTCCTGACATAGTAGTTCATTTATCGGGATGCATTTATGTGTTCCCATTTGAGAGAAAAGGAAATGCAGGGATTATTTGTGAGGGGATCATTCTGGTCACCTGGGAAAATTTACTGGTAACGATCGGGTAGCAACGGTACACGGGAGCGTGTTCGTTATCCATAAGCCACGTGCCCGGGATAAAAAAAAGTGATTGCCGGTCACCCGAGTGGGCCCACTACAGAACTGATAACAGCCCCGTTCCTGGTGGTGATAATCCGGAACTGGCTGGTGTGGACTTCGTCGTCGTTGTCATAATATGCCACGATCCCGGCAGCGTATGTCCCATCCGGCAGAACGGCATATTCCGGATGGGTATCCGGCCCGGCCTTTCTGGTTGCAAGAATATATTCGTCCGGAATATCAGTCCTGACGTCAAACCCGTACGAGTAACCCGTGACCAGGGAGCCCGGTTTGAACCGCACCATACCCTCGCCGAACAGGTTCTTGCCTTCAGCGGTTACCGTATAGGGAATGATCACGGTTTCTGCTGTATTTGTGCTCCGGTTGACGAACATGGCAAGCGTTGCGTTGGTATTTTGGCCCCCGTCCCGGACCGAGATCCAGGAATAATACCCGGCAAAACCTCCCGCTGTAACGCCATCGTATTCCAGGTCAACGAGGAATGGTTGAGGTTTTTTGGGCCCCATAAAGAAAACCAGGATTTCGTCCCAGAACGTTCCTTTTTCCGTTCCAAAGTCCGTGAAGTAATACCAGCGCCCGTCCCATTCGGGGATCTGGTACAACCCGCTTGCGCCGGGACTTATCGGTTGCGATCCTATCGATCGGGCCTTTGAACCATTAATCTGGTAATATTCCAAGTGCACACCTGCCGTGTGGTAGGGATCGCGGAGTGCAAACGATCCGTTCCCCTGGTCAATAAACCCGGGTACCGACAGGGTGGCTTTATTTATTGGCAGGGACCGTGCCTCTTTATTTTGTCGGTCTGCCGCTGAATCATCTCCTGGCGCACTTGCCATCGGTGTATTCCCGATAGCTGATGTATCGGTCTCCACCCCGTCCCCTGAAGAAACTGCTACCATCTTCTGGAAAAATAGGTCCCAGTGCGGTGCAATCTGTATGCCGTCTCCATACTGCTGGTATTTTTCCATGTCCATTGCATCCGGCGAGGCAATCGAGATACCTGCCACGGTCTTGCTGAAGGCATTGTGTCGCTCGTAGACAACGGCGCTCCTGACAAGACCGATTGTCGTATCAATATCAGTTGAGAGCTCAGGCCGCCTCTCCCTGATATGCTCAAGCAGCGAGACGAGGTCTACCGAAGTAGGTGTATTCCCGCTGGAAATCCCCAGACTGATGGCATCGTTGTAAGCGCTTTTCAGGTCATGCAGCCCCTGAGGATCATCGCAGAGGGGGACCAGCCTGGCACCCAACTCGTCAAGGCTCTCCCTGATAGCGGACATCTTCGATACGTCAATGATCGACATGGTCAGTACCTGCCTTAACCCCGGATCCTCGTCAATATACGCGTCGATGACCGGCTTTAAGGCCGGGAGCGAATCTGCATCAGGACTGGCAGTGAGTAACCCTAAAAACTTCTCAAAGTCGTAACCGCCCCGCTGTATCTCCTCCGATCCCAGCATCAGGCGGGTGTAGGGCTGGACGGTTTTTCCTACTTCCACGGATGACATCAGGCATGCATCAAACATGATGGTGTCATGGGATATTCCCGCCCCGCGAAGTGCCGTGTCGATGTCATTCATTTGAAGCGAATTGGAGGTAATCTCATCGACCCCGATGCCATCGTACGAAGCGCCATGATCGGAGATGATCAGTATGGTCTTGTCTGCTGTCCGGTAGGAACGGGCAATGCTGAAAAATTTCGCAAAACTCTGGACCGAACCCATGTCGGCGCTGGTGTCCGAGTATAAATACTGGCCGTTCCCAAATGTGCCGTCATTTGCATCCGCCTTCAATTGTTCAATGGTAGCGATCTTCATCCCCCGCCATCCGTCTTTGTTGGAGCCGCCGAATGCGGTGACGATATCGAGGCTGTCTGGATCGGTGTCCTTGTAATATTTCACGATATCATTCAGCTCTTCGGAGGAGGCCGCACTCCCCGACTCAAGGTCACTGCCGACCGAATAGACCAGTACCTGCGTCTTTGCATGGAGTGGAGAAGAGTCTGCCGCAGTACAACAAGTCCCACAGAAGGAAAGAATCAGTATAATGATGATACCGAACAATCCTGTTTTCCGGATAACCGGACAACCGTATGCTTTCATGGTAAGATCCCCGACAAATCCCGTCTTACTCCGTTTAGAAAAACCTGCTATAATTGAGCATCGGTTTACGCTTTTCGTGAACCCGGCCCGGTTTCAAAGTCCCCGCGTACCAGATACCCGATGGAAATGATTGCCAGGGATTAGCCGGCATATATGACCGTCTGGATATTTTGCAACATCGTTGTTTTTAATATTATATTCCGCTATGAGTGTTTTCCGCCCTATCCATTGATCAGAACATCAGTTTATATTCATTCAGATAAGAGGGGATGCATCATGAATGGTGATCCGTGGTATTCACAACGGCATAACTCAGGCCTGCATTGGACAGGTTTTCTTGTTGTTGCCTTGCTGCTCATTTGTTGCCTGGTGCCGGCTGTCGCGGCAGAACCGGTTTCTGAAAATATCAAAGCTGCCGTTGCTCCTCCTCATATTTATCCGTATACAGGCTTTCGGTGCCTGGACAAGGCTCCAATCTTTGGGGGGCGACTTAGTTTTTCATATAATGAATGGGGCAAGAGACCCGATGAGGAGATGCCGAGACGGATCACCGGGTTGACCATTAACTGGGGTGATGGCACAGAGAGTACCGTCAACTCAGTAC
>JBAXMF010000345.1:0-3237 GCA_037134435.1 Methanomicrobiales archaeon
CGTCAGCGTAGATGCCCCACACGGCGTTCTTTTTGATCGTCCAGACCGTCATTTCAACGCCTCCTTCGGCACCAGCATCTCAAACCGTGCCCCTTTGCCCGGATTTCTGTAACAGCTCTTCCACCCGCTTCCCTTTCGGTAATATTGCGGGCTGCGGCAAAGACACCCTGTACGGTTCCTGATTCATCGCGGTAGATCGTCGCATTATACAGGACTGAGGTTATTGTTCCGTCCCTGTGCCGGATCTCAAGCGGGTAATCCCACACGACACCTTCTTCAAACACTTTCCGGTATCCTTCCCCGGCTTTCTTTGGATCCGTGAAATAATCCGAGAAATCCGTTCCAATCAGGTTATCACGGGAGTACCCGGTCACCCGCTCAGTTGCCACGTTGACGTCCTTGATCTTACCTTCAGGAGATATAGTAACAAGCGGGTCAAGACTGGCCTCGATCAGGCTGCGGGTGTACAGGGCAGATGCGTGCAGCGCCTCTTCAGCCCGCTTGCGCTCGGTGATGTCACGGATGATGACCAGATCGGCGGGTTGCCCGTGCCAGATGGTCTTCGCGGAGGTGACCTCGATTGGTACCCGATTCCTTTCCTTGTTGATGAGGGTGGTCTGGTACTGTGGCGGAACAGGTCCCCCCTGGAGTATTGTTCTGAACCTTTCTGTGACCTTCTCTAATTCATCGGGGGCCGCCAAATCCTTAATGCTGGTTTTTAGCAATTCGGCAACACGGTACCCCGTGATTTCAGCTGCCCGCCGGTTAGCGTACGTATGGGCTCCATCGGTCAAGGCTACGAGGATACCATCATTGGCGTTCTCAGCTAGTGCTTTGAAAGTCTCCTCGCTCTCCCGAAGCGCATCATCCAACCGTTTTCGCTCGGTGACATCAGAGACTACGGCCAGGGCACCCTTGTAGGCCCCACCCTCATCAGTGATCGGTGTAGTCGAAAGAGTTGCATAGACCCGGGTTCCTCCTTTTGTGATAAATTCAAACTCGTGGTCTTCCTTAATTCCCTGCCTGCGGCGCTCCAGATCTTTTGCAGCGATTACTTTTCCTGCCTCATCCATGAAAGAAAAGAGGTGTGCCCCCTGCATCTCGTCTACCGTGTACCCGAGTATCTCTGCCATACGGGGGTTGACATACGACGTCTTCCCATCGGCGTCGATCGCCCAGATCCCTTCCTGTGCAAGATCGACCAGCTGCCGGTATTTCTCCTCGCTCTCCCTAAGCACCTCTTCCGACCGCTTACGCTCGGTGATGTCTTTAGCAAAACAGCAACAATACAGTTTCTCCTTGAACTCGAGGTAATTGAGGACCATTTCAACCGGTATCTCTTTCCCCTTACGGGTCATCAGTGTGGTCTCTAACGTGTACCGCTGGTCCCGTTGGATTGCTTCCCAGATGTCATCCCAACGAAACGAGAATCCACTGGTGAAGATATCCAGAAATTTTTTTGCCTGTAATTCGTGGTCCGGATATCCCAGCACCTCCCCTGCCTCCTTGTTTATGTATACAAACCGCCCCTCATGACTGACCCACATAATCAGGTAAGAAATATTGTCCATGGCAAACTGGGTGAACTGGAGCTGGAAATGGGTTCTCTCATGGCTGGCGATCTCCTTATAGATCTGCTGGTGTAAGTCCTGGATCTCAGCTTTATGCTTACGGACCAGGCTCCCCGTCTCTTGCGCTCCTTTTCTTACCTTCTCTTCGAGATTTTTTACTGCGGTAATGTCAGTACCGGTACCCATGTAACAGGTAGACTGCCCGTTCTGGTCAAACAAATTCCGGAATATCCACCGCTGCCAACGGGGATCACCCCCGGGCGTTATCGATTTGAACTCCACGGACGCCACCGGGCGGTAAGAGTCCAGTGAAATGAGGCATTGTTTGATCTTTGTATATTCGTTTTCGGGTAACCTAGGCCGCCATGTATGGCCGATCAACTCGGCGGTTGATTTTTGCAGAAGGTTACAATATGCCCGGTTAACGTACGTGAGCGTACCGTCCGGTGTGAAACGGCAGATATACTCTGTCCCGTCAATCCCGGTAAACGAATGATCGGGGTCATTATCGTTCCGGGGAGGGCACCCAGTGCCTGCCGGAATATCGGCAATGAGGGCAACGCCCGGGTCCCCACTCTCGAAAAATACCGGGCTGATAGTTATTGTACAGGGTATGGAACGATCATTGAGCACCAGGTCCACTGAAATCCGGTTCTCTTTCCCTTTCAATCCATTCCGGATAAACCGGGGAAGTTCAGGGTGTAAATCCACCAAAAATGGCAGTTGTGCAGCACTTTTCCCAATTACATCCTTTTTTGACAGTTGCAGAAGTTCCCGGAACTGTTTGTTACATTCGACAACGGTTTCCCCTTTACTGAATATAATGACCCCGTTATCTGAGAGTTTCAGTACCGCATCAACAGGTAATTTATCTGAGAGAGAATAGATTTTAGCAGGCCCGACATGATTGACTGTGACCCTTCCCTGCATCTGAAGCAGGTGTAGGTAATTAGCGGCAGAATTACGATTTATGCCCAGCATTTCAGACAAACTTTTTATTGTAAGTCCTTGCTGGTTTTCTGCTAATAAAGCACGAATGCGAAAAATCTCATCAGGGAATTTTTCTAATGCCATTGCCTAACATATCTCAATTTGATTTATTCAACATATGCCTGTGCCATGCATATGTGCAAGGTTATAGATGATTACGTACATTCATTCATTGTGACCCGGTTTATCGGATAATTCATGTCACTCTCCAGAATCCGAAACGCGGGACTGATACCCCAGGGAGATAAAGCGATTGCAGCCCAGGTCTCCTGAACGTAGGGGATACACGCTGTTAACAAGGAGATCAGCTATGGTAGATCCAGACGGGACAGAGGAAACAAAAAGATCTAGGCCAAGGTCCGGAACAGCCCGGAACAGGAAGAAACCGAGACGTGAACAAGAGACGAATGGATTAATTGGGGATGTGATTACAATGGATGCAAAAGACAGGGACCTCCTGCTGCAGAGTGCATTTAACGGAGATTCAGAAGCACAGGATGAAATCAGGAAACAGTTGAATAATCTGGATAAGTATGACAATCTGAACAATTTCCTCGAAGAGGCTGTCCCGGTACTGACCAGGATGAGCATGAATGACCACACCCTTAAAATTGAGGGGGTTTATGACGGTCTTGCAGGTGAAGCCGCTGTTGGTGTGAACCTGGTCCGGGACCGG
>JBAXMF010000346.1:0-3231 GCA_037134435.1 Methanomicrobiales archaeon
CTTGGGGCTGGATTTATGGGAGGAATGTATGCAATTACTATCTGTCTCATTCTTAGCTCTGACATGTCAAATTAGAAACGGAGAGTATACGAATATTACCCATAGGAGTTACTCAAAATGCATTAGCTTATCGAGATTTAGCAACGTAAAATAACAATATCTATGCAGAGTATCCCCAAATAAGTTATCAAAACAGTTGATCTGCGTAAGTCCTAATCAATTCTAAAATGGTCCTTCCATCGCTTGAAATTATACCATATTTCCTTGCCAGCGTCTCCAATTGCCTGTGTATTTCAGGCGGTGATGTTCCACCCTCGTTTCCTAATTGATTCAGTGCAATAGAATCCTGGTATTCTTCTGAAATGCTTGAGAATGAGCTGCCATCACTGATGTGGTACAGTTCCGGAGTACTGATGAGTTTTCCGACTCCGACATAATCTGCTTCGGAATTGGTGGGTATTGATGGGGCCGTAGATTCTATAAAGGCATATCCAGAGTTTATATAAGAATACTGGATGGGGCTTTTTATCCCAACGGACATATGATGTTCTGGATTAAAAGAAAATAAGACAACCCCGTATCCTAATTCTCTTAATAAATATGCTAATAATAATGATTTTTCGCTACACACACCTTTGTTTTCATACAGCACTGCATAGGGGGTGATCATTTTGGAATTGGCAGAAAATAATCCCCTCTTGTCGTATGGAATATTCTGAACAAGACTAATGGCAATTCTTGCCTGATCATCAGGATTTGCGGTTTTTGATTGTATCATTTGGACTAACGGTTCCAACTCTTTTTTCTGGATTGGATCATCAAGATATTTCAAATAATATTGTTCCAATTCCAGTTTATTACAAGGAGATTTGTCATAATCGTATCGCATACATGCCACGGGGGTGGGTTGGGATAAAATTTTGTCCTGTACTCCGGAATACATACTCAATTTAATACTTCCCGATTCGCCCCGTAAAACATATTTCAGAATGCGCGATGTCGCGCCGGTCTCGTAATTTAGTGAATCTGCGGTAACCGGTACCGGGACTACCGGACGGATTGTGGTTGTATTGGTTTCATGTATTACGGTTGGGTCATAAATTATAGGGGATGTTTGTGTGTTTTGAGAATCATTTGTGGATGTGTTGAAGAATTGGGGGGCAGTACTCATATTTTCTGATAAAACCGGAGATATCGTTATACCAATTATTAAAACAGAAACAATCACCATCCCAAAAATAGCATATGAGATTTTAGGAAGGGGAGAACTATCATTTCTGTTGTCGGTTTTTAAAAAATAATTATTAAAATCGGTTTTAATTATTTCGCCGATGTATAGCAATACTACGGAAACAATCACCAAAACAACCGGAACGGACCCACCATACACTAATACATTTGTTGCGGGCGGAATTTTAACCATTAAAATATATGCAATTATTAATGGAGTGACGACCATAAGCATCGCCAAAATTTTATTATTTATTTCCCAATGATCAACGGCATACATAAAATATGAGAGAAGAAGGACCCCGAACCCTACATTAAAAATGAGCTGGAATAATACATTTTGTGGGTAGGGTGAAAAGAACTGCAGGAAAAAACCAAATAACATTAAGGAAAATGAAAAAAGAGTAATATTTTTTAATGTACAATTTTTTAGAATTTTTCTCCTGATATCGATTCCAATTATTTTATGATCTCTCCGATTTGCACTGTTAGAACAATGGTGATTTTCCGGCAATCGGCATCCAGGACAAAGGACCGCACCACAACGATTACAACTATACGACAATTCGGTGAGCACACGCCCGCAATTATCGCAGTATTGGTTAATGTGCCCGGAACCGTGATGGGCTTTCGGTAAGAAATGAGCAGGACAAAAAATATTCTCGCACCGCAGACATCCGGATGGAATATCCGGAAGCTCTGTCCCACAGAGATGGCAGCGTTTCATTGGAGATTTATTATCAATTGTTATTACAAATACATTTCTGGGATCCATTTGCGTGAAAATTAGTAATTATTCCGATGTCCAGTACGTACAATGGATATTGGAATTTTGTTTTCCTCTCGCGGGAGGATGGGGCAGAACCAAATAAAATATTTAATTCCTGTCTTTTTTTGAGATTACATAAAGTCGCGCAGGATTAATCTCACATTTCACCTGAATGAATGTATCTTTTTTCAAGAACCATTAAGATCTGTGAAGGCAACTCATCAATCTGATCAATTGACAGAAAATGTAATTGGTTATCATTCATATCAAGAAAACGAGCCATTACCTCATGATCACATGAGCCAAATGTAACTGCAAACCGGATTGCATACTCTCCCCAGTATTGTGCGTTTATTTGTTCAAGCCCACACTCCCAATCATCGTCCGGAACGGAACCCAACACAAGAATCAGTACCGGTATTGGGCCATCTTTTCTCATCAAGCCCCGGTCTTCGCGTAATCGTAGCGCTTTTGCAAGCCGGGTAAATGCTGCACCAAGATTTGCCTGACCCACTGCATGCATTATTTTCCATACATACAAATCCGGCCGAATATTGTCTAGATTTTGCCATTCGGGATTCTCTGAAGAAGTCAGCACGCGAATAAAGCCTTTGAATTTTGATTGGCCCTCCAGTAATCCTCCGATTTTTTTAATAACCCGGGGCACAACCCGGTTAATTCTTTCAATTGAACTGATCCCATATTTTTCTACGTCATCCCCCAACGTGACCGATGAATCGCAAAGAAAAAAGAAATAGATCGGAATAGTTGATTCAAGACGTTTTTGATAAACAGGTTTTTTCATAGATTACCTATCATCTCTCTTTATCAAATTACTCCGGAATGATGATGATGCCAGGTATTGAAAACATCATAAAGGAAGATAATACTAAAAATGATATAGGATGGCTGTTTTGTATTGAAATATTCATATATTAAAAAACCTGCAATAATTATGGATCCAATTAATCTGCAATAGAAAAATACCGGGTTTGTATATGCTTTTTTATTGATAAATTCTGTATATACAAATAATAAACCAACGACAATAATTAACAACCATGTCAAAAGTAGTTCAAATTCCATGTTTGATTTTGGTCATTAGCTCAATTAAGTATTTGGGTAGAGTATTGTTTTATGCAATAAGTATTTTTAGCACCTAAATTAAAAACGGATTTACGGAGTTGAAAATGGCTGAATTGCATGCCCAAAATGCAATTCAAAAAGGTATA
>JBAXMF010000347.1:0-3225 GCA_037134435.1 Methanomicrobiales archaeon
TCTGTGAACTGGACCTGCAGGGGAGCTGTTCCCCCTGTGGGCTGACCGCTGAAGTCCGCATGAAGCCCGGGGGTTGTAACACTGATATAGCGCGGCTTGGCCATAACCGAGGAAAGCCCTCCGTTCGAGGCCGTCAGCGTTACATCGTAGGTCCCTGCGTTCTGGTACTGGTGTACCGGATTTCTTGCTGTATCATTTGCCGTCCCGTCGCCGAAACTCCAACTCCAGGACGTCGGGTTACCCGTGGTGGTGTCTGTGAACTGGACCTGCAGGGGAGCTGTTCCCCCTGTGGGCTGACCGCTGAAGTTGATGTTTGGTACAACGCCTATGAGGAGCTTTCCATAGTCCAGTGCCACGATATCATTCTTCCCGTCCAATCCCATGGCGTATACGCGGAATGATACCTCTTTCAGTGTTGTAAGGTTATCCTGCCCGATAACTACGTAGGTTGAGTTCAGCGCATACCCCGAAATACCGTAGCCAGGGGTGATGTTGATTTCGTGGTTATGCGGGGGTTGAATGGTGGGCGGGCTCCCCTGCCGGGTAATCGAGTAACTGATAATATTTTGTAATACGGGACTTGCGGTCCCGGTGTCCTTAAGGAGGGTCAGGAAGAGGTTCCCTGAAAGAATGACATCCAGGCCTGATTCATCGGGTGACTCCTCCAGAGCAGTCATATTGACATCGACCTGCGCGTCATAATTTTCGCCATCCTTGATGAGGATATACGTTAAATTGTTGATGCGGGTGGGATTTTCAAAGGTGAGTACCAGGTCTTCACCCGACATGAGGTCATACTGGTAGGGGGTTGATTTCCCCACGAACACAAACCGGTTATTTCCGTCGAGGATAACCACCGGCCAGGCGGCATACGTGGTGGCCTTCTGATCCACGGGGCTGTACTGGAACGCACTGATCAGGTATTCTCCGGGCTTTGGCGGGGTACCTGATATGAAGGCCGTAAGGTTGGAAACACTTCGTGCAATTCCCCGGTCAAGGGTGTAATCAGAGATATCGAACTGGTTATGTACGAAGGTAAAAGACAGGTCTGAAGCGTTGTAGTCTGCGGATGTCCATGAACCATATGCCCCGATTACCTGGGGGTGCTGTTGCATGGCGAGTACTCCACGGGGGTCCTGAAGGAGATATGCCATGTCAGTTGAAGAGACCAGGCCTGAAATGTCCACCTGCCTACTACTCGCGTTTACCTTTGCCATGACGATATCTGCTGTTGCTCCCGGGACCTGGCAGCGAACAACAGGTAGGTGTGGACGGATAAAGACCGTGTATTCCCCAAGTCCGGCGACCGAAACCGTGCTATCGAGGGGGCCCAGTACTGTAAGGGTATAGTCTTTACAAAATGCCACGCGCTCTGAAAATATCCTGCGTACAGTCTGGAGGGAGGGGAGGGGGATTATTTTTGTATCAGACCCGTCACCGTTGGTGGAAAAGAGAGTGACGCGTGATAAGGAAGGGTCCATCAGGTCGATCACCTCGACGTTGGAAACCGTCATATTACGGAGCTCCTGTGGATGGTCCAGATCAATACGGGCAAAGGGGGTTGGTGCGGCGAATGTCACCGGTACGAGGAGCAGGAGCCCGAGACAGAAGAGGAGTGCAAACCACATCACACGCAGACGAGGGCTCATTCGCCAGTCCTCGAAACGGGGATGGTTTTCTTTTTGGTTTTTTGTCCATCGAATGCTGCAGGAGTTCATAGTTGTCAGTCTTTCCATATTCATCTCCTTTCATTTAGGCCCGCTCTGTTCCCCGAACCCTATTTATACGGGTAACAGATGCGCTCTGGCACGTTAAACCTTATGACGTAAAAACACTGAAGACCCGGGTTTGTCGAATATGGACCGATGGGTCATTTGTCCTGCCTGTTGCAAGAAGGCTTGCGTGAGGAGTTCACAAGAAATTTTTTTCCATTCGGCAAATTGTACCAATCGATTGAAATGTGCAGAATCAACATTTTGTCCAAATGGTGAGCAGCAATGCAGATTACCATATATCGATGATTGGGATCAGATCCATAATGATCTCTCCAATGCCAGCAGGATTGACCATTGAAATTCAAGGGTTGTGAATATGATCGAAATGATAATCACCGTGCAGTGACCTACTATCTCTTATTATTCCGGATGAATTCTGATGAAAAAATATTGTTTGATAATTTTTGCAGTCCTCCTGCTCCTCGTCCTTGTCCAGGGAGTGGCAGCTCTCTCAGTCACGGTTGAGCCAAAACAAATCGAGCATGGGGGGCCGGTGACAATTTCCATACAGGGGCTGGAGGAGAATTCCACGGTTTCCCTGCAACTTGAGGGCAGGTTTGCCATGAGCCCGGAGGGTGGATTTTCCTATGAGACTGATAACCTGTTCCTCCCGTTCACCCTGAAGGACGGAACGTTGTCTGCCACGATGCAGAACACCAATGAAAATTCACTGAGCATCCGCAAAGATGATACCGAGGTGAAAAGAGTAGGGATATCGACCAATGGTAAGTATAGTGTCAAACAATCCGGGACCATTCCATCAGGGACATATGACTTTATCATCCTATCAGGGACCGCCGCGCCTGGTGCCCAGGAGGTTATCGCAGCGATTAGCCTGCAGGGGACCAAGCAGGGACCCAGTGATTCCAAAATTACGTTTAGCACTATCGGGACCACTGATGGGACTGTGGCGATACGGATATCAGTAAACGGTGTCCAGGCCCTCTCTGACACGATCCGAATCGGTAACCCTGGTGCAACACCAACGTATACACCTACACCAACCAGGACAACATCGTATGGTGGTCTCGGCGGCGGTGGTGGCGGTGGCGGTTCCTTCGGGGGTAGTATCGGTGTCGGGATTTCATCAACTACACCAGTGCTCACCCCGACGGTAAATGTCACTGCGACCGGGACCATCGTCGGGCAGCCTACCCCGGTGGTTACAACGAATGAACCGGCTACGTCACGTGCCCCGGGCACACCGAACCCCCCGGTACAGTCACCGGTTGTACCGCAGACACCTACCCCCACAAAGAGCGGATTCCCCCTGGTCCCCGTGATTATTTCGCTCGGTCTGGCGCTGTTTGTCATCTCCCGGCGTGGCATACGATAAAATTTCCCTTTTTTCCGGTAACGTTCTAATTTATACAGCCCAAAGGCACACCGCACCTCATGAAAGCCTGATAACCACACCCATCCCAACTCTCTTCACCCCATGTTTGTCCTG
>JBAXMF010000348.1:0-3216 GCA_037134435.1 Methanomicrobiales archaeon
CCTATAAGTATTCTGTTTATTACACTAATAAAGTATGCTTATATAGGACAATACCTGTGATTTACCTGGATGATATCTACCAGGGAAAGACGACGAATACAACACTGGGGGGAGTAATCCCCGGATCGCACCGGCTATTACTCCATCATGACGGATACGTGGATGCAATCCGGCAGGTTATCGTTAACCCTGCCCAGGTAACGAGTGTTTCCATACCATTGATCAAATCCTCCGATCGTCCGGGGAATATCTCGATCAGTTCTACCCCGAAACGTGCCATGATATATCTCGACGGGACCGATACCCGCGAGCTTACCAACAACGTATTGAATAACATCTATCCTGGCGTACACACCGTAGTCCTTCACTATTCAGGCTACCCGGATTCAGTACATGAAATTGCAGCGATACCGGACCAGACCGTATATATTGATGCAAATTTATACAGGCCCTCAACAGTGGGTATTGGCGAAATACCCGATGTCACCGGACCCCCGATGAACAATACTCTTGTGATCAATTCAACCCCCCGGGGAGCTACGGTGTACCTGAATCGAAACAATACCAGAATGACAACGAACGATTCATTTCATAACCTCTATCCGGTCGGCCAGTTAGTCGGTCTGCACCTGGACGGATATTATGATTCGAGTCAGCGGATTAATGCATATCCTAACCGGACTGGAACCGTGTATATTTCCCTGATAAAAGCCACAACCGGGAGTATTTCTGTATATTCAAAGCCGGCTGGTGCCCGGATTTCCCTTGATAACGTCGCTACCAGTAAGATCACCCCGGGACTTCTGGCAGACGTTTCACCTGGAGAGCATACCATCATTCTCACCCTGCCAGGATATTATCCTGCAGTCCAGCAGGTTAATGTCACGAGCGGGCAGGTGGCGCATGACTATGCTGTGTTGGCAGAAAATCCTGGTTCCCCGGACCGTCCCAAACCGGCTTCTCCGGTCCCGACATACGGAAAAAACAGCTGGGTCCCTGAACCGGTTGGGTTGGCAACATCCTTTCCGGAATATCCCCGGACAATGATGGTTTATAGGGTGATCCCGGAAGACCCGGGAGAGAAACTTGGGGAATTATCAAAGAAATTCAACATATCGGGTGACCTGAAGATGTACGATACCCGTTGGGTCATTGAGGAATACAACAGTACCAGTCAGGAACGGTACGAATTATCCATTGACCTGGGATCCGGATATTTTGAATATGTAAATTCAACCCGATATCTGGATGTAAATCCCCTTGATTCACCAGAATTAGTCCCGGATGACGATCAGGCCCGACGAATTGGGGAGGAATATTTGAAAAATATGGGGCTACTGCCTGACGATGCCCTTTTTAATCAAATTTGGCATGGCGGAGGAGAATCCCATGTTGGAAATATCACAACAATTTCCAAAACTGTCGTCATCAGTTACATGCGGAAACTAAATGGAACAATAGTAAATGACCGTATGTCTGTAATGGTAGGGGGAGGAGGAGATATTCTGCGTGTAAGCGGACATTGGCCAAAAATCGAGCCGTACAAAGAAATACCGCTGATTTCTCCCGAAGAAGCATTCAATGAACTGCAGAAGAATGTTACCTCTGGCAATGTTACCAATATAAGTCTTGAATACTATTCCGGAGCCCTTTTCAAAAAATTAGACTACATTCTCCCAGTCTATGTGTTCAGGGGCATGGGACCTGGCATGTGTGATGGCCCCCAGCCGTTTGAATACAAAATTATCGCTACACAAATAATGAATGAATCAGGGGCGATTCAGAGGTATAGTTCATTTTACTAGACCATTTTTTGGAGGGATTAAGCCGAATGACAACCAAAATTCATAGTATTTTTCCGATTATCCTAGTCCTGATTTTCTGCATATCGTGTGGGTGTATCAATTCGCAGCCGTCTTCAGACAAAAACATTACAACACCTGCTACGACATTCACCGTTTTGCCGACAATTACATCATCAGACATTCCAGTGATTGCATCTCCAACGAGTATCATCCCCTATTCAGACATAGCGGTGCAATGCCCGCAGGAAAACAACGGCTCGTTTACGATATTGAATGGACAACCTTTCTCATTCCAGGGATTTGCGGATCGTGAGAATATTTCCATGATACGGTACTGGATTTTTGGTAAAACCTATGCTTCATTTGGCACACTTCCCATCCAGCAGGATAAATCAATTAATTTCACGATAAATGGCGAACAGACTTCAGCGATGATAAATGGTACATACCGGATACTGTTTGAATACCCTTCATCTGACGGTACCTACGATATTAAAATTGGCAATACGGGTAAGACCAATGACACGTTTCTTTATGACAGGTCCGGGAACAGGATAATAAATTTCCAGGAGGTCATGATTAATTATCTGACAGGAACCGACGCCGCGAATATTGTAGAAAAAGAGATCCGGAAATCCAGTCCGGAGGGTGTTATCAACCTTACTCTTGTGGTGCAACAGCCAGTGATTACTATCAGTCCTATGAGTGTTCATGATATTGGAGACATAATTTCCTTTAACGGGACAACGAATTTACCACCCGGGGAGATAATTTCATTGAATATTGCTTCAGCTGCTATTGTTCATTGTCCGAAGAATCAAACATGCGATGAGGGTGGTTCGGTTTTCCCATGTTGTGGAGGTATCAGCCAGGATGTAGCGGTAAAACCAGAGGGATGTGGGATCACTACATGGTCGTGGAATGTGAATACGTCACATTACCAGTTTTATCCTGACACGTTTTTGATTAACGCAGAGGACCCTAATTTTTCCAGAAGTAAGGTTTTGTTTTTCGAGATGAGGGGTAAACCAAAAACCTGATCCAACTTACTATATTGTTGGTTACGATCAGTGTTGGCAGTGCTGGACAGCAGGAACAGGAAAGGGGCGGTTGTGGTAAAGGGGATATTGATGCGGTGCTGGATGGGGAGAAACGGGATGTCAGGTTGCTTGATGGTCGAGGTAGAGTTGGATTTGCAAAGCTGTCGGCTTCTGGTCGGGCGTTGAATTTTACTATTGCTTCGGTTTATTACACGGTTCCTTTACGATCGGTTTTGGCTGTGCTGGATGGGTTCAGATAGTTGTTCGGGCGAGTGTAGACTTCGTGTTGGCCCAGGTTTTCACGCGGGCGACAATCGCATTGTCCTCGTACGAGGAAATGGTGACGGTCTTCCTCGCGAACGTGACGGTAT
>JBAXMF010000349.1:0-3196 GCA_037134435.1 Methanomicrobiales archaeon
CCCGGGGAGTACCGGATGTGTATAACCAGATGGTTCGTCCAGCAGAAGCAATTTATTACCTCCCGTTCCAGTCTAGAGTACGAAAATAATAGTGACGTGGAACAAATGAAGAAACCTGAACGAATGTTTATTGCAATGGTACTGGGACTTGCTCTTCTGGTCGTCCCGATAGTCTCCGCATCAGCGTTATCCTTTGGAAATAGTATGATATCATCCGATACCACCTACTCCGGGGACGGTGTCCTGAACCAGACTACAGATATAAAATGGTCCACCGGGACCACGGGCCAGACGGAAACCTATCAATGGAACCAGTCATCAGTCAACAGGAACCTGTTCAGCCAGAAGACGCAGTCGTTGCTGAATGTCAGACAGGAGAACGGGAGTATGCACTGGGCATTCCAGAAAACAGGGTACAGTGTACCATTCCAGTCACCGATCAACCTGTATGTCGATGATCATACTATCACCATGCCACAATTCCACCTTTCACATGCGGCTGTCGGGTTTTTCCCTGGCAACGGATTCATATACAGCTAAATAATCAATATTTCCAACCCTTTTTTTCCGGAAAATATTTACAGGTGGGGTTTTTAGTTCCAGAATATAACTGGTGTGCCAATTTACTATTCGCTCATGCCAGGCAGATGAGGGGAGCTGATACCTGCCGCACCCATCACCTGTATGCTTAACATTTCACCAAACTTCTGCACCTTGTTTTGCCAATGGTTAATCTGAACAGAACATACGATTTTTCCGTCCCGTTTAATCCTTTTCCAGGCAGGATTTTTGGTTTCCATTGCATCATTTACTTATTTTTCTGCATGTGGCAATGCGTATCACTCTGAAGGATTACGAGGTGGCACCCCGGATTTTTTCGCCAGCCGCGATGGGGGACTATGCCGTGAAACCCCCGCTTGTACCAATGACCTTTTTACAAAGGATACCCGGCAGGACCCGTACACCACGTTCTCCCCTGTTCCCGAAAAATGGACCGAACAACTTATCCGGACTGGTATCCGACTGGATAGTACATCACCACAACGCCTGTGAATGACCATGACGAAAGAGCCACACTTTATTATTCTGGAACGGTTTACCGCGAAAACCCCTGCGGAATACCGGTTAAAAAAGTCGATCTCCAACCTGAACTCCCCGTTTGTTGAACATGTTGACGCAGCCAGGAAATTTTTGAAAAAAGCCGGGAAGAAAGCCCTCCCGTACCTGCAGGAAGCAATGGAAGAAAAATGGTTCGAAGAGAATACACTTATGTACGAAGTACCGTTGGTATATGCCGACATCGGGGGTCCGGCAATTCCAGTCCTGGTGAAATGGATCGCACACGAAGACCCGTATTTCTCTACCATGGCAGTCAGCGCCCTCGAAGAGATCGGCAGTCCGGCAGTACCTGCCATCTGCGAGGCAATCACGGGCCCTGATGATGAGGCCCGTATCCGTGCCATCAACCTCCTCGGGGTGATTGAAGATATACGTGCGGTCCCTTACCTGGTCAAGGTACTATCAGAAGATGCAAAAACCGTCAGGTATGAAACAATAAATGCCATCACCGATATCGGCCCCACCTGTTATCCCCTGATCCTCCCCCTTCTCCAGAGTGACAATCTGCACCTGGTCTGCAGTGCCACCGAACTCCTGCCCGGGCTTGACCTCGAAAAGGGGATCGACGCCATCATGCCGTGCTTCGCCGACCCCCGTGACGAGGTGTGGGACGCTGTATTCGATTCTCTGGTGTCTCTCCAACCACCGCCCATATCCAAGATGTGCCAGTACCTTTCGTGTGGTATTCCGGGGGTCATGATAGGAGCCATGAATATACTGGGGAACAACGGGGATGAAACGGTCATTCCTGCATTGGAGCGCCTGTTAGACCATCCTGATACGGATGTCCGTGAATCCGCTGCATGGTGTATTGAGAAGATAAAAAACGGGTGACGCTTATACCCGGGGATCTGCACACCTGACTGCAGAAGACTGCATTGAGATTATTTGCACATGAAGCGGGGAACATAGCTCTTCCGAGCCGTTTCCATCCTGGTGAGGTGTCTGATCAACATCCAGGACCCTGTTATGGGCCGTTACATTTTCCCCATGTACCGTGAGCAGGACATTGCCGGTTGACCGTTGTAATTTTATTCTCCTTAATTTTCTATCATGTGGCAGCATCTATTCTTGATATAGTCAATAGCCGCAATTCTTCGATCCCCGACACTGCGGCGTGGGCAGCACACTCAATTTGATTTCCGCCGGATTCAACACGTTGCGATTGCGTTGGAATGAATGGGGAAAAAATTCTGACCAGGACCATAAACTTTAATGGTATCCGGCGGGACGACCAAATGAAAATCGGCCCTGCTCCGTACACGTGTCCTGGTTATCAATCACCCCTGGGGAAGTGGTCGAAAAGGATCCCAAAAAAATCATCCTTGCAGGAGCGACTGGCAATTTAACGGTTGATCATTGATTAATAACCAGGTCCGGTCGTCATTTAATTCAACAGGTACTTCCCCATCCGGGAACCAGATCAACAATGCACAATTCACCTGCGGGGTAGAGTTTAGACTCGTATCCCAGCGGGAAGGTAATTTTTTATGGATTGATTATTTAGATTATCGGCAACAACGGTTAGGTATTATGGATGATAACGGGTCCCGGACCAGAAGAATTATACTTAAGCATCTTTCAAAGGCATTGCTGCTGTTCATCGGATTTGCGATGGCCATCCCCCTCTTGATCGGTGCCTTATCCGGGATGGATAGTGCCCAGGTCCTAACCCTGATTACGTCCGCACTTGTTCTCCAGGCAGCTGCACCACCCATAGGACTGGCCATCGGGTTATCACCTCTCGCCATCATCGTGATAATGACCTGCTTTGCTATCGGCATCGTGATGGCCATTCTTGAGATCTGTGACGGGTTGGCCGCCTCATCAGCCCGCGTGAGGAATTGGATAGACAAACTAAGTAAAATCACGGATAAACACCCGATTATTAAAAAATATGGCGCATTATCCTGTCTTTTCATTGCCTGGATTCCCGGTGTCGGCGTCTACGGTACTCCTGTCATCGCCTGGATTATGAAATGGAAACGGTTGCCTTCCATAATATTCACCGTTGCAGGGTTCGTGATTGCAGCAATTTTTGTGCTGTTCTTTGCATCAAAAATTAACGAGGTCCTCC
>JBAXMF010000350.1:0-3195 GCA_037134435.1 Methanomicrobiales archaeon
GTTTGAATATATTGAAGTCGGCAACAACGCCGCCGATGTTATTGAGTCCATGATCGATGGTATCAGTGCATTCCGCGACGAATTAATTACCCCGGAGGACCTGGAGAGATATATCCGGAAAAAAAGGGAAACTGGATCAGACCCCGAAGAAGAGGACACCATCGGGAAATTATCCGATCTCCTGAAACTGTACAAAGCCTATGAACTCTACAAACGAAGCGAGATGCTCCTCGATTTCGACGATATGATCCATGAAGCAGTCCGGCTCTTCGAACGGAAACCCCTGGTCCTGAACCGCTATCGGTCCCAGTTCCACTTCATCCTTGTCGATGAGTTCCAGGACACCAACTTCGCCCAGCTCCACCTGATCAAACAGATTGCCGGGGACAATGTCTGCGTGGTCGGCGATGATGACCAGACCATCTACCGGTTCAGGGGAGCATACCTGACCAATTTCATTGATTTTAAGGAACATTTCAAACACGCTGACCAGGTCCTGCTCGACCATAATTACCGGAACTCGGCCACAATTCTTTCACTGGCCCTCCAATTGATGGGCCAGGCCCCAAATAGGACGGAAAAAGCACTTATTACCGGCAATGCTGCAGGGGACCCGGCATCAGTCGTCTGGTGCGAGAACGAAAAGTCGGAGGCGCAGTTTGTCCTGGAAGAAGTCCGAAAATTACTAAAAACTTCGTTCTTCTCAAAAAATGACCGGGTTGAACAGCTTCACCAGCCGAAAGATATTGCGATTATCTGCCGGAAGAGGTTTGACGGGATAAAATTTTACCAGGTACTCAGGCGAAATGGGATTCCCGCCGAGTTTGTGGGCGACGTAGACATCTTTTCCACGGCCCCGGTCAGGGACGTGGTTGCCTGCCTGAAGGTGATCAATAATCCACTGATTGCAGGGATATCGCTGAACCGGATCATGAAGATCACCGGGATTCCGGAAACCGTAGTCCAGAAAATTAATTCCGCCGCCAAAAACCTCACCTACCGGGTTGACGGGAATGACGGGGTGTTCGAGGCGATGTCCGATGCCGAACGGATTGTCCCGGATTATGCAATCCAGGTGGGGGAGATTATTGCATCTCTTCATCGCCTGATCGAGAAGAAAGACCGGGTCCTGTTGAGTGAACTGGTCCATACCGTTACGATGGAAGGGACCGGCGCCTATGCCCGGGCTCTTTCAGAGGACGAAGGAGCGTCCATTGCGGTGCTGAACAAGTTCCAGGAGATTACCCGCGATTACGAGGCAATTACGAAAGAGCCGACGCTCCTGGATTTCCTCGACTATATCACCCTCCTTTCCGGGGTTATCCTTGATGTCAGTGCCAAGGAAGATGCGAACGCCGTTCAGATCCTCACCGCTCACCGGAGCAAGGGAAAGGAATTCCCCGTGGTATTTGTCGTTGATTTGGTCGCAAAGAAATTCCCCCTGGACTTCCGAAAGAAGAAATTCCAGGTCCCGAACGACCTGTCCCGTGGGCTCAAGACCACGGACGATGAGAAGGCCCTCTTCCTCCAGGAGGAACGGCGGCTTTGTTATGTCGCCATGACCCGGGCGGAGGAGCGGCTGTATTTCACTCTCGCACGATGGTATGGCGAGCTGAAGACCGAGAAGAAACCATCTAAATTCCTACAGGAGCTTGATTTCGAACATAACCCGCGGATCAACGTTATCGAGTTCGTGGCCACACCTGATGCCAAAAACCCGGAGATAGCGAGTACTGCAGAAGGGTACCAATGGCAGTTGCAGGAACAGGCCAGGAATGCGATTGCACAAATGCAACTCCCTATCGCAGTCCAACGGCTCGTTGAGCTTGAAAAGGTCCGGCTTCTTACCGAAGGGAAACCACTGAGTGCGTTTGATCCGGGAACATTCTTCCGGTATTCTTCCGATGATGAGAGACTGGCACATCTCCTGGCGGGGAAAAAGGAGAAAATTGTGCCTGATTCATTGCGGTTCTCTTCGTCCTCTCTTTCGACCTACGAGTCCTGCCCGCTAAAATTTAAGCTCCAGTATATCCTCCTCATACCCGGGCTTTCAAAATCCTTCTTCTCGCTTGGGACTGCGGTGCATTCCACCATCGAAGAACTTTCCCGCCTGCAGGGGTCAGGAGCAGAGATTAATCTCGATGTTGCCCTGAAGGTCCTCCCCCAGTTCTGGAAACCAAGAGCGTATGAATCCCGGAAACATGAGGATGAGGACCTGGCGAAGGCACGAGCACTGCTCGAGACGTACCTTGCCTGGCAGATGGAGAACAAGAATACGATTATCGGGATTGAAAAGGAATTCAGGTTCAATTTCGAAGACCATCCGGTTAAGGGATATATTGACCGGCTTGAACAGACGCCTGACGGTGCTACCTGTGTTGTTGATTTCAAAACGGGACGAAAGCCATCAGACCTGACAAAGAAGTCGATCCGGGAGGATTTCCAGATGAACCTGTACTGCCTCGGGGTTAAGGAAATGTTCGGCCGGTTACCGGTCAAAGCTTCGCTTTTTTATCTGAAAGACAATAAACTGGTGGATTATATTCCGGATGATGGGTCGATTACTGCATTCACTGAACGGATGAGCACGATGATTCGGTCTATTCATGCTGAGCAGTTTCTCGCCTGCCCCGGACAGACCTGCAGGTATTGTGATTATGGGTCCCTTTGCGATGCACAGGAGAAGGACGTGGAGGAGTGACCATTCTATTTTTCCGGTTCCATCTAATTCAGTAACCTCTTTCTCTGTAACCGATCAAGCCGCTGGTATAATATGACACAAATCCTGGGCTGCTTTCAGGGACCCGTAGTCGGTCCATGAGTTCTAAAACAGTAATCCTTCAACGATTCAGGCGAAGGGGCATTTTTCTGGTAAAAAATTATATTTGGTTTCTTGAGTTACCCCTCATACACCAGGTCTGATGATGATTTCCAACGCTTTCCCATCCAGGTACCCGTTCGGGTCAGACAACACGGCCTTCAGTGTTCCCGTCCGTGAGACGAGGACTTCGAATATGAATTCATTCGGACTTTTGCTGCTGTGATTATCCAGGGCCCAGAATCCAATCTCATTCCCGTCCAGGAAGAACCTGATACTGACTTCTCCAACGTTTATCCCGGATTTAAAGGTGAGAATAAACGAATGCGTCCCTTTCTTAACCCGGACATCCTCGAACAGAATGGCCTCACCGTTTG
>JBAXMF010000351.1:0-3191 GCA_037134435.1 Methanomicrobiales archaeon
CAGTGCAATGATCGTGCCCAAAATTGCGATTCCAATGATAAACAGGACCTAGTTATTTCATCGCATCGGGCGGTTGTGCGTTGTTCATACAATGTAACCCTGTTGTTCTACTGGCTTAATAAACTGAAATAGTTGTTTCAGTTTATAGAATATCTGCGTGAGAGTGAAGTGACATCTCAAAGACTGTAACCGATGACAAAGATTTCCAAAAGGCAGCGAAACAACTTGATGACATGGGCAAACAGGTTTTTTAATTAATTGGAGGCAGGATAAACCCCGGCTCCCTTCTACCCCGTGACTACCCTTACCCTCCCATGCGAGCTGACTGGTACCACCTCTGCTATACGGGCACCAGCACCTTCAGTTCCCGTGCCGGCATGGTGGTATCCCAGGGTTTATGGCTGCAGGAATTCCCTGACCTGCATATCAATACTGCCGAAATGTTCCGCGTTCAGCATCCGTACATGGGACCCGATCACTTTCTCGTACGTGGCGGTGTAGAGTTCCCGGAACGTAATATCAGGGTCAGCCCTGATTGAAGAAAGGACACTCGCCGTGAACTCATCCGAAAGCCACTGTTTTATGTCCAGGTCATAGACGGCCCCGAGGGAGGGTTCCCCTGCAGCGGCACCCGTGAAGTACAGGAGCCCCCTGGCTGTTGCGTTCAGTGCGACGCTCTCGCCGAAGCAGGAATCCACAAAAAAGACAATCTGCCGGTATTTCCCTTCCCGTGCCATCGTATCCGTGACCGCGATAAAATCATCGGCTGAAAACGCTCCACCACGCGGTGAAAAATCAATGGACCCCGGAGAGCCATGACTCGCAATATACACGAAGACATCAGTCCCGTTGTCACTTTCAAGGACATCCCGTATCTTTTCCGTCCTGTTCCCGAGCAGGACCTGCCTGAAGGTTTCAGGATTCACCTGGTTTCCCGTGTAGTCGACAGTGGCAGCGGTCCTGAGGTTTATTCCCCTGGGTATGTTGTGGATATCTCCCCTGATGGGATTTTCCATTGTAAACGGCACGTCATCGTAGAGCATGAGGATGATGTGATCGTCAGGTACGCCGTTCCCGCGCAGCAGCGTGTACACCGCCAGCGCATCGGACTGGTGCCGGTAATTCAGCCAGCCCTTTGAAGGTCCGACAATTACCGCCAAAAAATTGGTCCGGTTTTTGACGGGTACGTACTTCCCGCTACCCGCTGCCGGTACCGTCATCAGGTGTTCCGATGCCCGTGAAAGGGCAACAGGCCCGCCCTTTGTCATCGATGTACCGGCCTTTGCCGAGCCGAGTATTTCGTTCGTCCTATAACTACCGTTTACCACGGTCCATTGGGAATAATAGGTGACCAGCGGGTCCACCCCGTATTCCGTGTCGTAATCGAGTGGTCCGCTTGCGCCGCTGACAGCCGGACTCCCGCCACCGCGTAACTCCCGGACTGCCCCGATTGACCCCGTCCCGTCCCAGCCCCACGGTGTCCCGTTGCCATATACTACATGCCGGATTGAATCAGCCGGGGATTCGAAAAGGGCCGAATCCTGCCGGGCAGTTGTATACATGGCCAGGAGGAGGGCATCGTAGACTGGTGCTGCATAATCTGCAGGTGCATGCCCGAACTTTTCCTGGTATGCGGCCGCAAAGCCGGAGGACGGGTCCGCTGTCGGGGATGTCCCCTCCAATCCTTCTGCTGCAGCCCCGAGGGTGCTGACCAGGACCGGGGTAGCGGCAGCATCGGCAAGGAACAGTTTCACCGGTTTTCCTGAGCGGTCGATCGCCTGTTTGATTGTTGCGGCATCCGCTGGGCCGCAGGCAGCGATAATGTAGTCCGGGTTTATTGCAAGGGCATCGGTAACACCTGCAACGAGTGTGCGGTCCCCTGGTCCGAACTGCCGGATGAACGTGAGATTGAGGCCGTATTCCGTCGCGAAGAAACCCGTCCAGCCATAAAACGTATCCCCGTACGTAGTGTTTTCGGCAAGCAGTGCAACCTGTTTTACCCCTTTTTTCTCGAGGAGCGAAACGATGGTCCTTGCCTGTGCAACGTCACCCTGCGTTGTCCGCCAGAAATAACCTTTCTTTCCGAACGCCCGGATAATATCCCCGGAAGTCGCAAGCGGGCTGACCAGGAGTTTTTGCCGGTTGATAAATTCGGGTGCAAGCATGTAGACGTCATCGCTGGTCGGCGGCCCGATCACGACCCGGATGGAATTATCATCAAGCAGTTCTCGTGCCAGCCGCGTGGTATTACCGGCACTGGTATCCCTGTACACGAGTTCGACCTGCCTTCCGCCGATTCCTCCCTGCAGGTTGATGTTATCCCGTGCCCACTCGAGCGGTTCCTTTAGTTCGATGTCCCCGGTCATGGGCAGGAGGACACCGATCCGGACCGGGGTATTCGCATGGATTACCGCATAAACGGTCCATGCACCGGCTAAAATCAGAATAGCACAGGTGAGAGCGATGAGTCCTGCTTTTTTTCTATCGATAATAGATCACCCCGATTACGAAGTCGGACATATGACCTGCGGATCTCGCAGGTCAGCTGGTCGTAAGGAACCCCACCTCAACAACACTGTCCATCACAGTTATCCTGCGCAGTATCTTGCTAGCAGATACCAGATTACACACCATTACAATATTTACACCACATGCCATTTTCAAATTTATAAGAATATCCTCCCGTGTTCGTGGGTGGCTAACTGCTTTCTGTGCCGGGAGTTCCACACCGAAGTGCGCCGCCACTGCAATGATCATGCCCTAAAGTGTGATTTCGATGATAAAGAGGACAATTATTTCATCGCATCGGGTGGTTGTGCTTCGGTTTTACAAATTTTCCATTAGGTTTTACTGGTTTAATAAACTGCACCATTCGTTTCATTTTATAGAATAACTGCGTAAGGGAGAATCTGACCCATTACCGCCCACGTGGGCTTTTGATCTGGCAAGGTGGATAGCGGCGCCGGTTACCGTGGTGTGCTCCATGGAGGGGGAAGGAAAAAGGCACAAGCGTATGCATCGCGGCATTTATCATCCTGCCATCCTATGTAAGTAAATATTGTAGATTGGGGAATAGACACTCATCGATTGAATGGAGGTAAGAATGGTATTCGCATGGGAGGGATAATTATGGAAATTAAAGCAACCGTGGACAGGATTGAAAGGAGAATTGGTCGTTCTACTCTTACGTA
>JBAXMF010000352.1:0-3185 GCA_037134435.1 Methanomicrobiales archaeon
GTTCCCCTCCCCTGGCATCCAATTGTCTAGTTACCCACCAAGTTTAGCGATGAGCATCAGCGTTGTCAGAATAGATTGGGCTGATCACGAGAGAAAGCGTTTTTTTCCGGCCGCGCATTTCCAGGATGGGGTATAAGAACACTCAGGCAGCAATTCTCCCGCCCGTGTATCCAGGGACGCGAATGAAGGCCCCCTCATATGGAGGTTTGATATGTTCCAAACCTCATATATGTATAAATTATCCGGGGATATCCGATGAAGAAGGCATTAATTACAGGCATAACAGGGCAGGATGGTTCATACCTTGCAGAGTTGCTCCTTTCAAAAGGGTACGAGGTGCACGGACTGGTCAGGAGGTCCTCATCCTTTAACACAGGGAGGATCGATCACATCCTTCTCGACCCGCATGACCCGGAAGCAAAAATCTTCCTGCACTATGGTGATCTCTCTGATTCAGAACAACTGTCTTCAATAATGTACAATATCCGTCCCAGTGAGATCTATCACCTTGGTGCCCAGAGCCATGTAAGAGTCAGTTTTGACACGCCGGAATATACCGGGACGGTAACCGGCCTTGGGACTACCCGGATTCTCGAAGCTGCACGCCGGAGTAAGAACGCGGTAAAATTTTACCAGGCGTCGAGCAGTGAACTGTATGGCTCTTCATGTCCTCCACAAAATGAAGAGACTAATTTCCAGCCCCGGAGCCCGTATGCCTGCGCCAAGCTGTACGCCTACTGGATGACGAAGAATTACCGTGACGGGTACCAGATGTTCGCCTCCAATGGGATCCTGTTTAACCATGAATCCCCGCGCAGGGGAGAGACATTTGTGACCAGGAAGATCACCCGGAGTATCGCACGGATCCTCGCGAAAAAGGACAAGTACCTGTATCTTGGGAACCTTGAGGCCAAGCGTGACTGGGGATTTGCTCCTGAATATGTTGAATGCATGTGGCTGATGATGCAGCAGGAACGAGGCGATGACTATGTTGTCGGGACCGGGGAGACACATTCAGTTAAGGATTTTGTCGATGCATCCTTTGAGTACGCCGGGCTCGATGTCGGGGCGTATGTAAAAATTGATCCGAAATATTTCCGGCCGACTGAAGTAGACGTGTTAATTGCTGATGCCAGGAAGGCACACTCGAAACTTGGCTGGAAACCGGCAATCAAGTTCCTGGACCTGGTAAAAATCATGGTTGATTCTGATGTCCGGGCACTCGGGCTTGAACCACCGGGTGAAGGAGACGAGATCCTTGCCAGGAAGTTCCCCGGGAAATGGTGGAAGAAGGATTGATCTTAAATTTTAACAAAGAATGTTTGATATTATACCACAACAATATATTTTGAAGGAATTTTAAACCATTTCTATAACGGGGCCTCGCATATGACATTCTGGGATAATAAAGAAATTTTACTGACTGGTGGAGCGGGATTTCTCGGGTCCGGTATTGTAGAACAACTGCTCCAGAAAGGGGTGAGCCGGGAACAGATTTCCATCCCGCGAAGTCATGAGACTGATCTCCGGGTTTGGGAAAATTGCGTGGATGCGGTGAAGGGTAAGGATGTGGTGGTCCACCTTGCTGCACGGGTAGGTGGAATAGGCTTTAACCAGAAGTATCCGGCGCTCCTCTTTTATGACAATGCGATCATGGGTATCCAGCTGATTGAGGCTGCCCGGCGCGAAGGGGTGGAAAAATGTGTGGTCCTTGGTACCGTGTGTGCCTACCCGAAATTCACGCCAGTCCCATTCCAGGAGAAAGACCTCTGGTATGGTTATCCTGAAGAGACGAATGCACCCTATGGCCTTGCGAAGAAGATGCTCCTCGTCCAGTCCCAGGCATATCGCCAGCAGTATGGGTTTAATTCGATTTATCTCCTCCCGGTCAACCTCTATGGCCCGCGTGACAACTTTGACCCTGAAAGTTCCCATGTCATTCCTGCACTGATAAAAAAATTCGCTGAAGCGGTGGAAGACAACCACCGCACTGTTGAAATATGGGGTACGGGTGCTGCATCCCGGGAATTTCTGTATGTGGATGACTGTGCCCGGGCTATTGTCCTTGCGGCTGAACGCTACAATAAACCCGACCCCGTTAATATTGGCGCAGGTAGGGAGATCAGTATCAAAGAACTTGTTACGCTCATTGGTAATCTCACAGGATTTGAGGGGAAAATTCATTGGGATAGCAGTAAACCTGACGGTCAGCCCCGCCGGTGCCTTGATGTGAGCCGCGCAAGGGAGGAATTTGGTTTTGAGGCCCGGACTACATTTGAAGAGGGGCTGAAGGCAACAATCGACTGGTATAAGAATAATAAATCACAGGTGGATACTCGTGGAAACGACCACTGCTGAAACGGCTGGCCCGGGTCCACATGACCATTCGGTCCCGACAATTGTTATACGCCCTCCCAGGAGATGGGTGCCGGTAGATTTCAACGAGTTATGGGAGTACCGTGAGCTCCTCTACTTCTTTACCTGGCGGGATGTTAAACTCCGGTACAAACAGACCGGCCTTGGGATTGCATGGGCGATCATTCAACCGTTATTCCTGATGGTGGTATTCTCGCTCTTCTTCGGAGGTTTGGCTAAAATACCTTCAGACGGGATTCCGTACCCTTTATTCTCACTCGCAGCGTTGCTTCCCTGGACCTTGTTTGCAGAAGGGATGACGCGGTCAACGATAAGCATGGTAAGTAATGCCGGTATCATGACCAAAGTATATTTCCCCCGCCTGATTATGCCGGTGGCGAGCATCATGTCACCACTTGTTGACTTTTGTGTGGCATTTGGCATTCTTATCCTCATGATGGCGTATTATGGCTTTGTGCCGACGATCAACATAATTTTTCTTCCCCTGCTGGTAATCTTTGCCATGATGACGTCACTTGCCGTGGGTCTCTGGCTGTCAGCGCTGAATGTCAAGTACCGTGATTTCCAGTATACGGTCCCGTTCCTGATCCAGATCTGGCTCTTTGCGTCTCCTGTTGTATACCCGGCAAGCATGGTCCCCGAGCAATTCCGATTTTTATACGCACTGAATCCCATGTCCGGCGTTATAGAAGGGTTCCGGTGGGCGCTGCTTGGGACTAATCCACCGAGCACGATGATTTTTATTTCACTGGTGGTGGTTATTGTCCTCCTGGTCAGTGGCGTATTTTATTTCCGGCGGATGGAGCAGT
>JBAXMF010000353.1:0-3184 GCA_037134435.1 Methanomicrobiales archaeon
ATCGTATCATGAAATGCGCCCTCATACAGGTAGCCTGCTTTTAAAAATTCCGCCAAAATTTCTTGATCCATTGGAATATTTTCCAGAAGCCACTCATGCGAGATGTTATCAAAACAGCCCATAATATCGCCCTCCAGAATGTATGTCGCGGATGTACCTCTGGATAAACATCTGAAAAGATATTCGGCTGCGTCTTGTGTTGATCTATAAAGTCGAAATCCCATTGAGGTTATGTCGGCCGTTGTTTCAGCCCAAGGTTGAAGAGCCAAGGCATATAAGGCCTGCATTGCTCTGTCATAATACGTTGGGATGGATAGTGGCCGTTTTTTATCAGAATTTGGTTTCGGAATATAGATTCTTGACAAGGGTTGAGCCTTATAGTCTTTTTCTGTCATCGAGAGTACTCCTTTCATCAATTCTTGGGGTTTTTTCCATATGACTCCATCAACTCCAGGAGTTCGTTTTCCCTTGTTTTCCGAGACTTTTTTGACTGCAAGAGCTTTTGCGTAGTAAGAGTGCGTAAGAAGATACTGCAATCTTTCTGCTAATCGGTGTTTTCCTTCTTTTACAGCTTTCGCGATTCGTTTTTGTAGTCTATTAACGTAGGAGCTTGCCTTAGCCCAGGGAAAGTTTTTCCATCGTTTGGCAAGCTCTTTGTCTGTAATATCCTCGTTTAATAACGTCTTGGAATATGTTACATTCATAGATTTACCTCTTGACTCGCCGTGATTGGTCAACCGCACGTCTGCACCTTTTCAAGTCAGGGCAAATTTTGAACCCCTATCCGAACCATTACAGTTCGGCTTTCGCTTCTTGCGGTATCCTGTTCCCACTACGCATATAGTTCCACTCACGTGGTTCCCACCCGTTTTCGGGAGCGTATTGGGGTTTCCAAGTTCCATAATCTGAATAATTATGACGTTTTAGGAGCTGCCTATAGACCGGGAGCGCGATGTCCATTCGTTTCAGCATGCACAAAGCTACTGAAACCTGACTCCTTACCTTTTGGTGACGGCGTATCATTCTCTTTCGCCGTTCGGCTGTAACGATCCTGTAGCAGTTCAGTTTACCTTCTCCATGACATCTTTTCCTTGCAGATTGATTTGGTGAGACTCCTATCTTTCCACGTTGTTTTCCGGGCTCCGCACCACACTGTTGCCAGTATCGCACGCCGGAATAGGAACACCCTGAATGGATGGGGTGGCTATTTTCTTAAGCAATTCAGATTATAGCTTACTTGTCGCACTCATACGACAGCCCCAAAAGTCCTGAACTTCTCCGAATAGTTCCCCGCCGAAACGTGGATTTTTACCATAATGCCGGAACCACAATAAAACCACCACATCGGATACCCTGGCAGGGTCACCTCTTTTGGGAATACTATTATCCGCTTTTCACAACTACCAGTCAGTAATGTGCGGTCGCTTCTCTATCGCAGTGAGGATAGGTTACCTGGCTGAGCGCTTCGGTGTCCGTGAACCCCCGGGGATCTCCCTGCCCAGGTTCAATATTGCACCGGGTGAGGAAGTCCCCGTCATTACCGGGAATGAACGTGCACAGGTTGTCATGATGCACTGGGGCCTCATCCCTTCATGGACCAGGGGTGAGAAACCGGCACAAGCACCAGTTAATGCAAGGGCAGAGGGACTGAACGAAAAAAAGTTGTTCCGTCCACTCCTCTTACATGGTCGCTGCATTGTTCCGGCCACAGGCTTTTATGAATGGAAAAAGTCCGGAAATCAGAAGGTCCCCTATTATTTCAGGATGAAAAACCAGGAAATTTTTGGCATGGCCGGGCTTTGCGATTCCTGGAAGGCGCCGGATGGCAGGATGGTGTGGTCTTTCACAATTATCACAACCAACCCGAATTCATTGGTCACTCCCATCCATAACCGGATGCCGGCAATTCTCAACCCCCAGGATGAAAAAAAATGGCTGGACCCGGGCCGCGACATCAGCGAAGGACTGGTAACCATGCTAAATCCCTATCCACCTGACGATATGGAGGCATACAGGGTAACAAAATTGGTGAACAACCCTTCGTTCAAATCAGAAACTGCAGTGGAGGAAGAGAAAACCGGTTCTACCAACGACCTGTATACGTGGGATATCAGGTAGATCAATCTGTTCGTTAACGGGAAATGCAAAGTATACCAGGGCAAGTGGTCCGATGCGAATCATTCCTTAAAAACCATCCATGAGAACAACGTTCAGAGGCCTGGATTTATGAAAATCGGGGGAATTTCATACCAAATTGTGGGATATTTTCCTTTTATTCATTGAGGGCTACACCAGATGCTGTCGCACGAATGGTTTTCATTCTACAATAAGGTGAATATGGGTAAATTTACATACAAAAAAACGAGGCATAGGGTTCCGTTTGGCATATCTAAACTCGAAATTCTCTATTTGGAGAACGATTATGGTTCATGTGACCGTCTCACCAGGCGATACCAATAAAAACTGCGTTGAGTTGAAATAGAGCGGGAAGTGATTGTATCATCTTCGTTTTTTTGCAAGTTCCACTCTTAACGTATCACGGGTGGACATGAGTTTTGCGATCTCTTCCCTGAAATTTTCCACTTCAAACTGCTGCTTCCCGATCTCATTTTCTATGTGCTGTACCCTGCACGTACCTTTTGGACTGGTCAATAACCGGTCTCTCTCCAGGCGGAGCCTCTCTAGTGCAGCCTCCATCTCATCAAACTCAAACGCATTTTTTTCGATCTCTCGCTGGAGGGTAAAAATCCGGGCCTCATCCAAAGAGACCTTATCTCCAGGATCATTTTTTTGATCGAGGAGTACCTTCAGATTATCACGCTCTGCCTCCAGATCCCTGACCTGCCGTTGCAGTTGTTCAACAATGCCATAACAGGCCCCTTCGGGATGTGGGATATAGACCTCAGCATGTACATACGCTGCACCGGGTAGACGGGACTCATTTTCACATGCCGGTACCTCTTTCATCGCGGACTGGCGCTGGAGAAGAAAGTCATTCATTGCATGGTCAATCCAGTCGTGGAGTTTAATCCCTTTTATTCTGGCATCTTCGATGATTCGCTGGTAGGTAGTATCATCAATATTTACCAGCAGTTCATGCATGAAGGAATGTTAATGGCTTGGGTTGTTAACAATTACGGTTCGCTCCTGCCAATTTTTGGATGCACGGTAAAAAATGGATCTT
>JBAXMF010000354.1:0-3180 GCA_037134435.1 Methanomicrobiales archaeon
CCGACAGTCATACGGCTCGGGATGGCATGCGGGTTGATGACCAGGTCAGGTGCGACTCCCGCCTCGGTGAATGGCATATCTTCCTGTGATGCAATAAGTCCGACAACTCCCTTCTGTCCGTGCCTGGACGCAAACTTATCCCCAACTTCAGGGATCCTCAGATCCCTCGTGCGAACTTTAACAAGGCGGGAACTGTTCTCACCTTCAGTGATGATCACCGTGTCAACAATCCCATGCTCGTTGCTCCGCATGGTAACTGAGGTATCACGCCGTTTTTCAACAGTAATCAGGTCACTGGTAGGCTCTTCCAGGAACCGCGGTGGAGAAGTCTTCCCAATCAGGACATCCTTTTCTGCAACGACCGTCTCCGGGTTGATCACACCGTCTTCATCAAGGTTCTTGTAAGAATCCGCACCGTGGGCACCCGTCACTTCCTCATCGGGTACCTCAATCCGGTCAATCTGCCCACCAGGATAACGGCGTTCTTCTCCTTCGTAAGTCCTGAAGAAATGGGACCTGCCCAGGCCCCGGTCGATCGATGCCTTGTTGAATATCAACGCATCTTCAATATTGAACCCTTCATAACTCAAAACGGCAACGACGTAATTCTGTCCGGCCGGGCGGTCATCAGAGCCGATCAGTTCTGATGCCTGGGTATGCGTGAGCGGTTTCTGGGTGTAATGGAGGAGATGCCCACGGGTATCAGGCCGAAGTTTCATGTTTGCATCAGCGAACCCGAGCGCCTGCTTGACCATCCCTGCACCCATGGTAACACGCGGACTTGCATTGTGTTCCGGGAAAGGGACATGTGCAGCACCGATACCGAGAATCAGTGAGGGGTCTATCTCAAGGTGTGTGTGTTCGACCGTGATATCGTCGGGATTGATCGCGATAAACAGGTCTTCCTCTTCTTCTGCATCAATCAGTTCGATGAACCCTTTCTGGACGAAATAATTGAAATTTAATTCTTTTTTACGAAGTTTTTCGATATCTTCAGGGGTGATCAAAGGTTTTCCATTATGGAGCACTATCAATGGCCTCCGCGCCCTGCCCCTGTCGGTATGGATCACCACGTCGTTATTAAATTCCTTATAGGAGACATTCACTTCGGTGGACAATGCACCCTGGCGCCTTAATGCCCGGGTCTGGGCAACAAGCGCCTTTGGATCCCCGGCGAGCCCGATTAATGCACCATCAACGAACACTCTTGATTTTTTCATCTGGCATCTCCCTTGATCTGGTCTACACCAAGGCCGTAGAGTATCCTGACCACTTCCGCCTCATCGGTTACCCCTTTACTTACTTCGACCATCTGGGCGAAATTCTTGACAAGTCCACAATTCGGCCCTTCAGGGGTCTCACTCGGGCAGATCCTGCCCCACTGTGTCGGGTGAAGGTCACGCGCCTCGAAATGGGGCTGAGAACGGGATAACGGTGAGATCACACGGCGCAGATGCGAAAGCACGCTCATGTGATCAACACGGTCGAGCAGCTGGGAAACGCCGGTCCTGCCGCCGACCCAGTTCCCGGTGGCTAACGGGTGTAACAGACGTTCGGTGAGGACATCCGCACGCACTGCGGTACCAATGGAGAGGTCACGGTGCCTCATACTCGCCCGTTCGAGCTGGTACTTGATATCCCGGGTAAGACGATTGAGTGAAATGCGGAAAAGGTCCTCCATGAGGTCCCCTGCAAGTTTCAGCCGTTTGTTGGAGTAATGGTCCTTATCGTCAATCCTGCGCTTGTTCAGCACAAGGTCAAAACAGGCCTCCGCCATCCTGCCAAGGAAATGTCCCTTGGCAAGCCGTACACTCTCAACCGTATCACGGTACCCCTCGTCTTCTTCCTTCATACCAAACGGCATCAGGTAGTTGAGGTGGGGGAGCAGGTAGTTATCAAGCACGAATTCAGCACGTTTCCGCTGGTAATCTTTTGTCTGGTTCGGTGCAAGTTTCTTACCGACATACATGACACCACTCTCAACGCTGTCACACTCACTTTCCTCAAGATTCTGCATCATGAAGGTCAGGATGTCCTCGTCAGTCGATACCGCGTTAACGACATCGTGATCGCTCACCATCCCGAGCGCCCGCATCAGGTCGACGAACTTGAGGTGCCCGGCGACCGACGGGAACGAGACTTCGAGCAGGTTCTTCCTGTTCCGTTCAACAACAACAAGAGCACGGTATCCGCGGTACTGTGAGAACACCTTTGCGACATAGATCCGTTCGCTATACCGCTCGGTGAATTCCGTCATGATCTTGTTGGATGCCAGGTCTTCAAGGGTCATGAGGACTCTTTCAGTCCCGTTGACAATGAAAAAGCCACCCGGGTCATAGGGGTCTTCGCCATGAGTTACCCGTTCATCATCACTCATGCCAAAGAGGTTGCAGGACGTTGAGCCGATCATGATCGGCAACTGCCCGATCGTGGTCATAATCGGTTCCTGGCGGTCTTCCCCCTGGACAAGGGTGAGCTGAAGTTGAATTGGTGCTGCATACGTCAGGTTACGGAGCCTCGCTTCGCTTGGAAACAGGTCCCCCTGTGACCCGTCCGCTTCGCGGACCAGCGGTTTCCTTACCTCGATTTTCCCCAATTCGACCCATACCGGTATATTACTTTTGCCACGGATCTCGATGTCTGTCTCGATTACCCGCTGCTCGTTCACAACTTTCTGGAGGTTGCGAAAAAGAAAATTGTTGTAGGAGTCAAGTTGGTGGCGCGCCACATGCTCCCGTGAAAAATATGCCCTTGATAAAATGCTTCTGTCGATCAGAAATATCAGCTCCCTCTTATTTTTTGGGTCTTTTTACGACAAGCCGGTATGATTCGGCTATACCGGCGGTGTGGCTGGTCCGGATGGTCCGTACCACATCCCCTGCTTTTGCCCCGATGATCTTTACCGCTGGTTCGTCATGATATATTTTCGGCAAGTGCTCGCTCGTGATCTTGTAGGTGGAGAATAACGTGCCAACCTCCTCCTCGCTCATGATTTTATGGTCCGGCACCATGACATGTTCAAGCACATTCAGCTTGGTGCTCAATTAAAAAACCCCCTCTTCCATAAATTTGCGTCTCCTCCAGATGCATCACTAAATAAAAACCCACAGGCTGTACCGTGGCAGCGGGCCCGGAGGGATTTGAACCCCCGACCACCTGGTTAAAAGCCAGGCGCTCTAC
>JBAXMF010000355.1:0-3177 GCA_037134435.1 Methanomicrobiales archaeon
CCTCCTGCACCGCCTGAAACATCCGGGTCGAAAACGGCACCTGACGCGGAGCGTTCCCAGGGTTTCAATGAATTCAAATCCTCACTGATGACGGTCGATGAATTTAAGAAGATATCTAAAAATGTTCCATTGGCCAAACGGCCGCAGAAGTGGTGGGACCTTCTCTCAATTCTTGGAGGGGTTGCAGGTGCCATCCTCTGGTTAATCTACGGGGGGATCAGGAGTTCACGCGAGGGATTCGATCTCATCACTCCGCTCCTGATGATCGCGATCCCGGTGATACTTGTATGGTTCCGGGGAGACATCGACCCGCTGCTCCAGCCCCTCCAACCGTACCGGAAAAAAATTTCAAAGATCATTTTGATAGGCGTGGGTATCGCAACACCGTTCCTGACAGCATGGGTACTTTACAATATCTTCCATATCAGCCAGTATCCACTGATGCAGGTAAACATTGTGGTTGGAACATTGGTTGCGTATGCCGTCACGCGGGACCCGAAACCTGCAGGTGTCCAGCCAAAAAATGGCACTAGAATTGGGAACGCCCTGGTAATTTTCACGATCCTCCTCTGTTCGTGCATCATAGTTCCCGTCGTGGCGGATGACTGCTCAAGCGACCCTCTCAATGCCCAGGACTGCCTCCGGACGGACGGGTATGCTGAAATAATGGCCGGGCTGGTCGCAGCAATCCTGTCTGCACTCATCAATGGCCCCATCATCATTCAGACTCTGTTACAGGGTGGAGCAGGTGGAGGGACAGAGGTGCCGCTGCCGTTGCCTCCAGTGCCCCAAACACCGTCAGGTCCAACTACGACGTCCCCTGAAAGTTATCCCGGACCTTACCAAAATGAGGGATATAACACGCAGGAAGAGGGAATGGCCATATTAAGAAAACAGAAAAAGGATTGGGAAGCGGCGGAAGCAGCAGCAAAAGTAAAGGCAGCAGAGGCTGCAGCGAAGGCAAGGGCAGGACCCCCTGTTGACCCGGTAACCAAGAAGAATATCCTTACACCAGAGCAGGAGGTGAGAAAATCGGAGATCCTCGCAGATATTGCATTGAATGAGGACATCGCGCAGCGGTCGGCCAGTTATGACAAGAACCTGGGTTATGTGGTCGTAGGTCTCAAGGTTGTAGAGAAGACAGCGGATATTGCCCTCGATATCGGCGCTACCCTGTCGCCCGGCGTTGGAAGCAGGATTAAAAACATCTATGGAGTGACAAAAACGATGGGAAAAAATATAAGCCAGAGTTATGTGGATGGCAAAGGTGTCATAGTGGGATTCGAACAGGGTGTTTACGAAACGGCTGCTGACAAGGCACTTGGCATAATTACCAAAAAATATCTTCCCAAGTATAACACGAACGTGAACGATTACGGGGATATGACCCTCTCCCAGATCAAGGGCAATATGGGGAAGAACATGCTTAACGAGACCGGAGGCATGGTGCAGGATCTCAACAATCTCGTCCAGCAGAACGATCCCAATCGTGCGGTGAGCAATTCACTCAAGAATGCAATGCAGGCAAGGACGGTTGGATTAATCTGGGATCCAGTAAAAAAAGCGGTTGGGATCTCGAAGACCTCATTCAAATAATCCGCAGAGGAAAAATAATGACAAGCCAGATTCAGTTTACAATAAAACCCGAACTTCTCGGGACCCTGGGAACCATTGCCGGGAGTCCTGTGAGCAGTATCTCTCCCTTCAATTATGCGAAAGGGACAACCTCCAGCCCGGATGGAATTGCCCAGCTTACCGGTTTAGGGATATGTGATTCACAGGGAAAACTCCTCGCTGACAAGCAGAGGGCGATCTACACCCTCGCACAGGCTGATGCATTCACCCGGATATTCCTGACTACCCCCCAGGGAGTGACGGAATATATCTCGTACTTCGCTCCCGATGGAATGGTTGCTGGTGTCACAAATGACAGCGGCATGCAACTTGTCTCGTTTCCGGCACCGAATGATGCTATGCTGGAGCGTATAAGGCAAACCATAGGTTTCTCCATTTACCGGAACGGGTCCTTCGAGGCACACCTGACCCGTGCAGAGACCCTGGTTTTTTCAGCAATGATCGACCTCCAGCGCAAAGAGATGTTAAGGAAATTTTCGGATGGCACGAAAGCTGCCCGCCTTGTTTACACCCCCCCAGCAATCTCCGCGATGCTCGAGATCCCGCCGGGCAATTTCCAGTGGCTCTCAAGTGCATTTATCGATCTTTTCTCAAGAGAACTAGTCCCGAAACCCGATGTAATCGCAAGCATTCTTGCAACCCTTGCAACAAAAGGACTTGTAATACGGGATGAAAACGGGTATAACCTTTCAGATGACGGCATCCTGCTCTCGCGGGGGCACCTCATGCCCACCATGTACCTGACGATGACCTCCGGTAAAGCAACCACTTCCGGAACGACAAACGTAGCTGGGTTCTCGTGCATCATCAGCGGTATCCATGATCTCCTGTACATCGACTATAACGGGGACGATATCGAACTCCGTTCGGTGGCTTCCATCGAGATCAACGAATACGTATCAGCATTTTTAAAAGACACCACAATCATCGCCAAACTGGACTCACTTTCACAGGTAGCAACAGCAATTGCCAAAGAAGTACCTGAAAAGAGCCAGAAATATTGTACCAAGTGCGGAGTGCCGCTCCCGTCATTCGCCAGGTTCTGCCGTAAGTGTGGGAACCAGGTCAGCAATGAAGCCACCTGATCCTGGTTGGACATCATGGACATTATCATCCTTTCTGCCACCATTGCCACGATAATCGCTGTGGTCGCAGTAGGTACTGGAATTTACTTTGCATTCAGTGGGGTAGGGTATTTCCAGTATCTTGGCGGGAAAAGACCCGGCCGAATACCGCCTGCAGGAAAAAATACCTTGATAAAAGCACTAACCGACCTGAATGGTTGTTCCAAACCCTACCAGATCGTGAAGGGGACAGAGTCCGACTTGGAAGCCGGGTGGAAAATTGCCGATGCCACCTGGTATGGAATTTTTAGCAAAAACAAATTAACCACTGCATACCGGGCCTTTCTACTCATCGACGAACTCAGGCATTCAGTCCGGTGTTACGAGGAATACAGGAGCCTTACATGGTCGGTCGGAACCACCGGCCAGGAGCCGATCGTGCACTACCAGAAAAGTTCTTTTGGTGGAAGTATCCTAT
>JBAXMF010000356.1:0-3172 GCA_037134435.1 Methanomicrobiales archaeon
GATAGGGGTCAATGCTCCTGCCTGGCAGGACTGCCACACACTTGCAGATACCGCGGCAAAGCAAGTCACCCTCGGAAAGGTTATGGTGAAGAACGACATCCCTGCCGGAATACATGTTTTCGCCGACCCCCTTGTTACCAAGGTCTTTTACAACCTGATCGATAATGCGGTGCGGTACGGTGAAAAGATCACCACCATCCATTTCTCTGTTTTGGAATATGGTGATGATCGTTTGATCGTATGCGAGGACGATGGTGCAGGTGTACCTGCTGAAGACAAGAGGAAGATCTTCGATCGCGGGTTTGGGAAGAACACTGGTATGGGCCTGTTCCTCTCGCAGGAAATCCTCGATATCACCGGCATCACCATCCGTGAAACCGGTGAGCTAGGCAAAGGGGCACGGTTCGAGATGACGGTGCCGAAAGGTGCGTGGCGGGGTTCAGGTAAGGGTGAATAATGGCAGCACCTTTCCGTGTCCTCTATGTCGATGATGAACCAGACCTTCTGGATATTTGCAAGCTGTTCCTGGAAGATACCGGAGATTTTTCTGTTGCTACTATTGATTCAGCACATGCAGCGTTAGATCTCCTCGGGCAGGAACAATTCGATGTCATCATCTCAGATTACCAGATGCCGATGATGGACGGTATCCAGTTCCTCATCGAAGTCCGGAGGAAGTTCGGGGATCTCCCGTTCATCCTGTTCACTGGGAAAGGCCGGGAAGAGGTCGTCATCCAGGCGATCAACAGCGGGGCGGACTTCTATGTCCAGAAAGGCGGCGATCCGAGTGCACAGTTTGCCGAACTTTCGAACAAGATCGGTTACGCAGTCATGCGGATGCGTGCGGAAAAGGCACTCTCCGAATCACAGAAGAGGACTGCAGAGATCATAGATTTTCTCCCGGACGCAACATTTGCCATTTCGACTGATGGGGTGGTGATCGCATGGAATCGTGCGATGGAAGTCATGACGGGTGTTGTTAAAGATGATATCCTCAATAAAGGGAACTATGAGTACTCTCTTCCGTTTTATCGGGAACGCAGGCCGATCCTCATTGATTTTGTTCTGAACCCCCGTGAAACTACATCGGAAAAGTACCCCTTTATCCGAAAAGAGGGGGACCGGGTAATCTCCGAAATATCCATGCCTCATTTTCATGAAGGTCGGGGGGCATATCTCTGGTTTACCGCATCCCTACTCTATGATTCCCAGGGAAACATCTCCGGTGCTATCGAATCCATCCGGGATATCACCGATCTGAAACGGGCTGAGGTGGACCTCCGTGAAAGTGAAGAACGGTACCGGCATGTAGTCGAAGACCAGACCGAGTTCATCTGCCGTTTTCTCCCGGATAGGACCTATATCTTTGTGAACGAGGCATACTGCCGTTATTTCGGGATGAGCCGGGAAGAGATCATCGGCACGAGGTTCCAGCCAGATATCCATCCGGAAGAAAGGGAGCTTGTGAAACGGCTCATTGAGTCCCTTACCCCTGAACATCCTCTTGGGACAATCGATCAACGGACCATCATGCCGGATGGCAGCACCCGGTGGCAACGGTGGGTTGACCGTGCAATATTTCATGCGGATGGTTCCCTAAAGGAGTACCAGTCGGTCGGCCGGGATATTACCGAAACGAAACAGGATGAGGTAGCGCTTCGGGAGAGCGAGGAGAGGTTTCGAACCCTGCTCGAACGGGTGCCGTCTGTCGCAGTCCAGGGGTACCACCCGGACCATACCGTAGTATACTGGAATGAGGCAAATACCCACATGTACGGGTACACGGCAGAAGAAGCGCTCGGCCGGGATATCCGTGAGCTCCTCGTACCCGTCCCGGCGCGAGACGAGGTAACGATCGCAATCGCCCGTATGGCGGAAACAGGTATCCCGGAACCTGCGGGGGAACTTGAACTTTTGCACAAGGACGGCTCTCTTGTGCCGGTCTTCTCGAGCCATGCGGTAGTAAAAATTCCCGGGAGGAGAACAATCCAGTTCTGTTTAGATGTTGACCTCTCCGCGCGGAAAAAAGCGGAGACGGCACTCCGGGAAAGCGAGGAGTTGTTCCGATGTTTGTTCGATAGTGCAAATGAAGCAATATTCCTCCACGAAATACTGCCTGATGGGAAACCGGGCATGTATACCAAGGTGAACACCATTGCCTGCCAGCGCCTTGGCTATTCCCCGGACGAACTACTCGGGATGTCACCACGTGATATCGTATCTTCCGGACACCGTCTTAACATGCCAAAAATAGCCAGAATGATTCAAAAGGAAGGGTATGGGACGTTTGAGGCAATCCACCAGAGAAAAGACGGATCGGAATTCCCGGTAGAGATCAGTACCCGGATCCTCGAATTGCACGGAACGAAAATGGGCCTCTCTATCGCCAACGACATCACCGAGCGCAAGCGGGCTGAAAAATCACTTCAGCAGGCAAATCGGAAACTCAACCTCCTCGCAAGCATTACACGGCATGATATTCTTAACCAACTCACCGTGCTGATAGGGCAACTTGAACTTCTGGAAAGAAAACAGCCCGACCCTTCGTTCACATCCTATTTTAACAAAATATCCCGGGCAGCCGATCGTATCAATGCGATGATCCGGTTCACCAAGGAATACGAGGAGATCGGTGTCCATACCCCGGCCTGGCAGGACTGCCGCACACTCGTAGACACTGTTGCAAAGGAAATCCAGCTCGGAAAGGTCATGGTGAAAAACGACATCCCTGCCGGATCTGAAGTGTATGCGGACCCCCTTGTTACCAAGGTCTTTCACAACCTGATAGATAATGCGGTGCGGTACGGTGAAAAGATCACCACCCTCCATTTCTCTGTTTTGAAATATGGTGATGATCGTTTGATCCTATGCGAGGATGACGGTGAAGGTGTACCTGCTGAAGAAAAGAGGAAGATCTTCGATACGGGTTTGGGAAGAACACTGGTATGGGCCTGTTCCTCTCGCAGGAAATTCTCGATATTACTGGTATAACGATCGGTGAAACAGGTGTGCCGGGGCAGGGAGCACGGTTCGAGATGACCGTGCCGAAGGGGATGTGGCGGATGGCAGAGATTGGGTGAAGATGAAAGATAAACTCCATGTCCTCTATGTCGACGATGAACCCGACCTTCTTAGCATCGGCAAATTGTTCCTTGAGAGGGAGGGAGTGTTT
>JBAXMF010000357.1:0-3152 GCA_037134435.1 Methanomicrobiales archaeon
ATGTATTGTTTGAAATGACTGCCTGCAGTCAATCATACCATAGTACAGCGGGGTGAACCATGTTTGAAAAAGTACTGGTCCTGACAGATTTTTCGGAATATTCAAAGCGTTTATTAGACTGCATTACGGGAATCCAGGGAATTTCTGAAATTGTTCTCATGCATGTAATCGAGGACATCAGATCTCCGATGGGGTCTGAGGCGGTTGAAGAATTGGTCAAAAGCTCCGCTGAAAAATCCTTCCAGGCAGAGAAAAAGTATCTTGAAACACTCAACCCAAACCTCAGGGTGACACCGGAATTAATAATCTCATCCGATATCGCAGGGACAGTTCTTGAAACTGCAGAAAAAAATGGTGTTGACCTGATTATTATCGGTGCCTATGGAGTAGGTATGAAAGCAGGATTGCTCACCGGTAATGTGGAGTCTGCAATTCTCTGCCGAATCAGCAGGATCAATGTCCTCGTTATGCGCCATAGAATTATCGAGACGATGACCGGGAAAACGTATGAAAAATTTTGCCCGATGATCTTCTCCAGGATTCTTTGCCCCACAAATTTCACCCCTGACTCTGAGCGGGCAATAGCCCTTGCCAGTACGATGAAGGGGGTGGGAGAGATTATCCTCCTTCATGTAATATCCCCGGGCGATGCGAAGGTTGATGACGAGGAAGCTACCCGGACCGTTGAGATGCAGATTGGGGCAATTCGCGATACTCTTGCCGCAAAAGGGATACGGTCAAGGACCATCGTAAAAACAGGGCACCCTGCCAGCGAAATATCAGGGACTGCCGAAAAGGAGGATGTGTCTGTCATCTGGATAAACTCGTATGGAAAAGGTTGTTTTCATGATTTCTTACTCGGCAGCAGGGTAAGTGACGTAGTCATGAGCACCAGGCGACCGGTAATTATTATCCGGGAGTTGGATTGAGGGGATCGATGAAAATCGGGTCCCATAATTTTACGACTAATCCACCCGGTAGTGGTCGCCCCAAATAGAATTTTTTTATTTCTTGGTATTTTACGAATGGCTGGGGAAGGTTACCGGGGGATAGACATTTCCCAAATTTTACCTTTGGGCCTGAAGTTAGGGAAGAGGCTGGCGAATGTACGTCAAATATGTAACGACGCGTAACATAACCGGTCGGTAGTCGATTACATGATCGTGGTGCAGTTGCAAAGATTTTCAGCCGTTATTTACGATCAATGGGGCATTCTCTCCACCGCGTTTGTGGACTTCCCAGACGAATTCTGGTTTAGCCGATGAAAGATCGGTCGGGACGGTTCGTTTACGGTTGCATCCCGGCAGCAAACCCGATATTCCTCACCCGGGTTTCATCGTATCCTCTGCCTAAAGAAGCTCATAATACCCTTGTATCCGGTATGCGGTAAAATATACGCAATTCTGGTTTCGGTGTTCCATTTGTCGGCTGACTGGAGAAAAACCTGAAATCATCCGGTTTAGGAGTGTGAAATATGTCCCGGTATGTCGCCCTGTTTGCAAAAATTCAGGCAGGATTGCGCTCCAATAGCAGGGCGCCAGGTTCTATTAAATCATTTTTAATTTTGCCACATCGTTTATGCCACGGGGCCTGAAAAACACCATCATAACTCGTCTATGTGGCTTTTTTTTCAGGATGCCCGGAAAAATGGGGTTTACTTCAGACCGGCCATCCGCCACATCCGCTTCGGTACCAAAATCTCGAACCGTGCTCCCTTCCCGGGCTTTCCAGTCTCTTTGATGGTGATACCGATAATGGAGAGGATCTCCCGGGAAAGAAACAAACCCATACCCGTATTCTTCCCAAACCCCCGGTCAAATATCTTCTCCTTCGCGAAAGGAGGTACACCGACCCCATCGTCTTCGCATACAATCCGATAGTCCTCTCCGGACTCACCTGCGGTGAACCTGATGGTCGTGATCGTATCCCCGTAACGGGAAGCGTTTTCCATCAGGTTAATGAAAACCCTGGCAACCAGGGGATCGGCGAATATTTCTACACCGGCCGGGATATCGTTGTTCACCATGACCTTTCCAAGTGGTGCCTGCTTTGCTGCATTATCTACAACAGCACGACATTCCAACCAGACGGATGCATTAAAGCCGATTTTTTCATATTCACTGGTGAACCTGACCAGGCCGGAGATGGTCCGGACAGCACCTGAAATCTTCTGGAGATACTCGTCGTGAGCAATATCCGGCTGCTTCCTTTGAAAAATTCGAAGGTTTTCTGTGAGTACCGAGAGCTGGCGATTGATGTCTTGCCGGGAGATATCGAAGAGCAGGTTTAGTTTTTTATTGGCTTCCCGCAGCGCCTCTTCCACCCGCTTGCGCCCGGTGATGTCTGATATTACGGCAATAGCACCCTGGTAGACACCCTTGTCATCAGTGAGCGGGGACATTGAGATGGTAACATAGATCCGGTTCCCCCCTTTGGTGATAAACTCGAACGGGTGCTCCTCAGCAATTCCCTGCCGGCGGTGGTCCGTCTTTTCTTCAAAAAATTTCTTTCCCGCATCATCCATGAAAGATACGAGGGGCAGGCCCTGCATTTCGTCTACCGTATACTGGAGCATCTCTGCCATCCGGGGATTTAGATACGTCGTATTGTACCCGGCATCTATCGCCCAGATACCCTCCTTCGCAAGCTCAACCAGCTGCCGGTATTTCTCCTCGCTCTCCTTGAGCGCTTTCTCTGCCCTTTTCAGGGAAGTTACCTGCCTGATCAGGTTAGCGAGTTCGACAAATTGTGCCTGGGGATTGCCACCTTTACGGATATAGAAATCCGCACCCCTGTTGATCGCCTGGATGACGACCTCTTCCCTGCCCCTGCCGGTGAACAGGATAAACGGGATCGGCCCGAAGCGGGTCCGTACCTCAACAAGGAACTGGATGCCATCCATATCAGCCATCTGGTAATCGGAGATGATGGCATCGAATTGCTCCTGTTCAAGCAACCTAATCGCCTCGGGTCCGCTCATAGCGGTCGTTACGGTGAAGTCCCCGGACCTCTCAAGAAACAACTTGCCGATGTTAAGGAGATCGGGTTCGTCATCAACGTAGAGGACCCGGAGTGCCGCTGGCATTACACACCTTCTTGTATGCCTGATACTAGATACCTTTTTGCATAGAAATTCCGTGACCCCACCACTG
>JBAXMF010000358.1:0-3133 GCA_037134435.1 Methanomicrobiales archaeon
GCCGACCAGGGTGTTCCGCAAGTCCCTGAAGTACAGGGTATCACAACTTCCACGGCTATCTTCTGCGGCGGTACCGTTATCGATTCCGCAGCACTTGGATGGTCAGTGACTGGCGCAGACAACCTTGCGACAAGGCCAACCATTGAGAATACCCGCAATATGCTCGACCCACAGCAGGTACAGTATATCACCAGCTACGATGCAAGCACTGTCGCACAGCATGGGCAGACAAGCTTCATCAAGACCATGGGTGTTAACACCGCCGACAAGCTCCTCAGCCAGTCTGACGTTAAGACTTCAACCGATGTGACCTACATAGCCACCGGAAACGGTGGCAACATCGTTGGTTCCGAGAACCTGATGCTTGATGGTGTAGCCAACACGACAAATGCAACAGACCGGATCCTCTGCCCGTTCGTGCCTTCGATCCACAGCCTGATTCCAGCTTACTGCAATATTGTCCAGATAGGAAGTAACTATGACCTTACTATCGGGTCAGTCGCCTCCACGACAGACGAGAGGTTCGTAGGCAATGATGCATCTATTCCGGTTGTCATGAATCACATTATTAATGTCAAGCCATACACGGTCCAGGACCAGGGCACGTCTCCGGCTATTGGCATGACATCGGCATACATCAAGGCACACATCCAGGAAGGGCGCAGTGGGAATACGAGTAAGGCCGAAGACCTTACCTATTCGGAGACATCCTCGGCAAGCGGAAGGATCTCGTCATTTACTAAGGAGATAAGTTATTCCTCACAGGTTACTTCCCCGTCCGTAGGAAATCACATCATCCATGCATCTGCTCATTCTGGCCAAACGGGACCATTTGCGTATTCTGTTAGCGGAGTGGCACCTGTGTTTATTAGTCCTAGTGGTGATATACAGGTCCCAGATCACGGATCAATAACATTTACGGTGGGCAGAAACGAGGGTAATCCTCCACCAGGTATATCATCTACCGTAAATGGTCAGGCCTATGTAGATGTTGATGGCGTGCCTCAAGGCCCCTTATATTCCTACACATTCTCCGATGTAACATCGGATCATACGATCGTTGCAGGTACAGGTCACTAATAATTTTTTATCTGGGGGATATCCTTTTACAAGGATAATTACGACCACAATATTTATCACCTGCCTATGGCCTGGTAGGGGGGCAGATCTAGATTTCAATGAAGTCATCGGACATAATTGCAGAATTTGCAAAATTGGCCATTGAATCAGGCAATAAAAATGAAAAAGAGAACGAGATAATTGGTGAAGCTGGATATTTTTTAACGGGCCATTGCCACCTTGTATACCTCTTCAGGTGTGAGGGCTGCCATAGTTTCGGTACTGACAGTCCCCCATTTACCGATCTCGAGAAGCACTTTAACAAGAGCATCATTCGAGGGTAATTCTGCAATGACAACAAAATCATAATGACCAATGGTATAGCCGGCTTTCGGCAGTAAAATATAATTTTAATGTAATTATATAGTGCAAACCTATATAACTAAGTACTACTAACCCGTTAATAGGCTTATGTCGCTGATAGAAGGCTCGAATGTAACAGTAGGACATCTAGGAATTGTAGCGGGGATGTTCGATAAACTAGGGATCGGAGAATATATCGATCAAGAAATACCGAAAACCCGGCATCATAATGTTTCCCATGGAACAGCAGTAAAAGCCTTGATTTTAAATGGCCTTGGGTTCAATGAAGGCAGACTTTATATCATGTCCGATTTTTTTGAGGATATCGCCGTAGAACGATTGCTCGGAAAAGGCATCAAACCAGAGTATTTGAACGAATATCTATTTGGAGAGGCACTGGACTCCATAGCTGCGTATGGACCTACCCGATTATTCACGGGTGTCGTCACCAAAATGATGAAAAAAATGCCACTCGGTACATTGCGTCTCCATCACGATACAACGTCAATCAACGTAACCGGAGATTACGATTCAGATTTCAATACACGGCTGATCCGGATAGTGCGAGGGCACTCAAAAGATCTACGAAACGATCTCAACCAATTCGTAATATCCCTTGTAACAACCCAGCAGGGGATTCCGGTATTCATGGAACCATTGTCAGGAAATGAATCTGATAAAAAGAGTCTTCTGCAGTCAATCCAAGCCGTCAGAGAGAACCTTGTTACGAATGATATCATCTACCATATGGCAGATTCAGCATTTTACACTAGCCACAATATCTCAACCCTCGGTCAACACTGCTTCTGGATCAGTCATGTACCAGAGACAATAAAAGAAGCAAAAAATCTCTCTAAAGAGCAGGATGTCATCTGGACCCAATGTATTGACCCACGATACACTTATTCTACCCATTCGAGTTCATACGGCGATGTAGATCAGAAGTGGATAATGTTTCATTCGGTAGAGCAACAGAAAAATAACGAAGAGAAATTCACAAAGAAGGTGAAAACCCAGTTTAAAAAAAATCGGATTGCCCTGAAAAAATTACATGTAACGGGATTTGCCTGTGAGGCTGATGCACGGGCAATTACTCAACGCTGGCTGGAGAAACATCCTCGCTATATCATTCAGGAACTGGTTTTGACAGAAGGACAGCAAAAAATATTACCAAAACCTGGACGTCCAAGCCGCGATGAGCCAGTTAAGAAAGTTTTCAAGGTTTCATGTAAACTTGAAATAAATCCCGAATTTGTTGCCAAGGAAAAAGAATTACTTGGTAGATTCATTCTTGCTAGTAATGATACTCATATCAACCCTGAAGTAATGCTCGAGTATTATAAGGAGCAGCAGACCGTAGAACGGGGATTCAGGTTTATTAAAGACCGCAGTTTTCATGTATCTGAAGTATATCTTAAAAATGAATCTCGAATCGCAGCTTTGGCTATGCTGATGGTACTCTGTCTGTTGGTGTATTCGGTTGCTGAATGGCAGTTTCGGCAGATACTCAAGGAACAAAACGCATTCGTTCGAAATCAGAAGAATCGTCCAACTAACAGACCAACCATGAAACGTGTTTTCACTATATTCCGCAGAGTAAGACAGATTCAAGAGCTTATTGATGGTAAGATAATGACCACTTTACTAAACTTTGGGGTAGAACCTCAAAATATCGTTAACCTACTCGGGCCCACCTTCAATAATTATTACA
>JBAXMF010000359.1:0-3133 GCA_037134435.1 Methanomicrobiales archaeon
AGGGGACCCAAATGTCATTCCCTGGTGACAATGCGGGAAATTTTGGGTGGATCCACGTTACGTTCCGATTATGGAGGCGGGTTTTTTTCATCTACCGGGAATAGCAACATTCTCCACCCCGCCCTGTACACAAGGAACGTGGCGAATTTTGACTAAATGGAATCAATTTGGACCTATGCTCCCTGATATGCTGGGATCGAAAGGTACCGGCGAGTACATTTATCCCCGGGAACCGGTCCAATAGCAATTTTAATCCCTCCCAAAAAGTTAAACGGTCATACGATGATAGCCCACATATGAACCCCGGCTTCCGGATCCCCACCCTGGTAATCATGTTCGTTTTTATCATTCCCTTTGTAAGTGGAACGGACCTCGTCATCACACAACCGAGCGTGAACGAAACTCACCTGGCGGAGATGCGTGATTTTTACGTATACGGGATATATCCAAAAATGGTCGCATACCCAGGAAACATTAAGATCGAGGTTTTTTCAGGGGATTCCGCCACCGGCACACCAGTCAGGGTGATCCAAAGCATGGTCGACCCGATTACCGGTATCACCAACGAAAGTGTGATCGATAGCACCTACGTGAATGGCACCCGGAAAAACAATGTGATGGTCCCGGATTTAGTGAAGGCTCCCGGGGGTATCCTGGATCCCTCCAACAAGCTGGTGGTGACTAACAACTACTATCTTGGGCTCGTCCTCGGCGGTGTCACAAAAGATTTTGATACCAATTATACTGACAGCCTCGGGGATCCGCTCATCGATCTGGCAGCAGGTAACTATACGATCAGGGTAACCGGGCTCTCCGGGGACTTCACCGGAAAGGTTACAGAAAAGACCGTGACGTTCGGCATCACTGATGCAGTCCTTGGATCGGTTCGGGCCATTCCGAATAAAAATGCCATAATCCAGTATGCGATCACCCATAACCGCCGTGCCTATTTTGACTGGTTCCCGGGGTATTTCACAGACCCGGTTGATGGCAGCAAGTGGTACGAAGCACCCGGCCGGTGGAAACCAAACAATGGGATTGAGGTCGTGAACGATCGCCCGGGTACCCTCATCGACACACCTCTCGTCGCGAACAACACGATATTTGTCTATAATATAAACAACGGCAGCGCGACGTACAAGATCGAACTTGCTGCTATCCTTCGGTTCAACCTCGAGGACAGCACTGATACCACCTTCCTCTCCTATGACATCGGTGAGCCCTCCATTACCTACAACGATGCAGGTTGCGGCAGCGTGCGGACGGTTGCCGGGACGCCTCTTCCCTTCCCCCCTTCATCCCGGTTGAATGTCGCCCGGGTGGAAATTATCAACCAGACCAATACGAGCTACGAAAACCTCTTTGACCCAAATGATGCATCGACACCAAAAAACCTGGACTTTGACTCATCCGATGGGATCACCTTCCCATCAGGGAAGGAGTTCATCATCTATGGGGCAACAAAGCCGATCGCATCTCAAGTGACTCCATTGTCCACACGTTACGAATTCTCCATCAACAACCGGATCACCCGTGTCAGTTGCATGATCACTGATTCAGGGGGGCAGGTTGTTTCCACGTCCCTGCACGATGTGAACCTGTCCCGGCTGTATACACCCGGGAGCCCGGCACGGTTCAACTCGCTCTGGGAGTTCGGTATCGAGGTCCCGGGACTAACAAAAACCGGCAATTATACCGTGAGTCTTAGAGGTTCCGATTCATCAGGCACTGACGTTCCCGGTACCAGTGCAATGTTCACCGTCACCGTTCTTCCTGTCGCAGATTTTATCGGCACCCCGGTGACCGGGAATGCCCCCTTTTCTGTTCAGTTCACGGACCTGTCCACCGGACCTGTCACCTCGTACGCATGGGACTTCACCGGTAGCGGGACAACCGACAGCACGCTGCAGAACCCGAACTTTACCTATACCAATGCCGGAACGTACCCGGTGAGACTGAATATCACGGGACCCGGGGGGTCCGCTGCCCGGGTCAGGACTAATTATATCACCGTAAATCCAGCTCCCAAGCCAACGTTTTTCGCAGACTTCACTGTTTCACCTGTTACCGGGACTGCTCCCCTGACGGTGAAGTGTACCGATAAGTCCACTGGCAACCCAAAATACCTCGTCTATGATTTCGGGGACGGAACGAATGTTACGGGACCAAATCCTTCTCATACCTACCGGTTACCGGGCGTTTACACGGTTACCCTGTCCATTATGAAATATAACACCACTACCTATTCCATCATGGGCAGCACCGCAACAAAACCGAATGCCATTACGGTGAACAGTGTACCCCTGGTCCCCGTGGTTGCGAAATTCACTGCATCACCAGTCACAGGGACGGCTCCCCTGACGGTTTCCTTCACTGATCAGTCAACGGGAGACCCCACATTCTTAAATTATGATTTCGGGGACGGGATCAATGCAACCGGTAAGGACCTGATGCATATATACCGGTTCCCGGGGGTCTACAATGTGACCCTTTCAATTTTTAAATTTGACCGCAATAGCGGCTCGATGCTCAGTAATGCATCTGTTCAAAGGAGTCTTATCGTTGTTAAGGGAATATAAATCTACAACGATTTTTTTTCTCAGCGGCGAAACATGCCCCGTGCAACGATTTTTAACCTGTTATAAATGCGACCTGTCCCTTTCGGGGGCTGGTGGCAAAAAGGCCTGTATTTTACTGCCCCTTCCTCTTCAATTTCTCAATAAGACTCATCACCCGCTCCTACACTTCATCGGTTGCGATGGCATCCTTCGTAATCGTAATGTTGACAATATCCCATCAATAATCCCCACCAGAAAAATTGCCGGCAAATTGAATGTAACCTGTGCATCCCCACATAAAAGAAGAACGGCCATTTCTCCTTCAATCCTGTCCACGGTTGCTGTAATTTCCATCGTTATCCCACACATGCGAATACCATTCTTTTCCCGATCCGACTGATGAATGTCACCCTTGCCTGACGATCTGCAATAGTCATAGAAGGCCTGAGCTGCATAATGCACTAAAAATCCTTGCAATTTTATCGATTGGACGAGTAGCCCAGACCGCTCAGGCAGAACTCGGGGAACTCACCGCCTGCTGCGTTGTTACCGTTTTTGCAATACCCACGATCGGC
>JBAXMF010000360.1:0-3130 GCA_037134435.1 Methanomicrobiales archaeon
TAAATATTCCCAAGTGAACAATTACACCGGTCCATTGAAAAAGGGATAACAATAGGTTGCACGGGGAGATCCTCCAAAAATTACCTGGATACCAATGCAGGGAGTTTTTTATATTTATATTAAAAATGGCATGGATGGTTAGATGAAAATTATCAAACCACACGTAAATGTTTGATATTTGACGAGATAGATGATGAAAAGAGAATGAAATAAAATATTCGAAGAAAAGGATCAATCAGCCTTTTCCGGGGCGCTATCGAAAAGGTGGTTCCTCTTCCCTCTCCATACCTGTATTAGCGTTGGAACATACATAACTGAAAAACCAAGGATGATGGACAATATGATGTCGAAACTGTTCAGTATTCCAGATCCCAAAAAGGTAGTGTAAATATACACGGCAACAGGGGCGTATATTGCACTTGCAGTTACAACCCCTGGAGAATATTCACCTGTAAGAAGGGTAAAGGATGCATGGATTAAAAAATTTGAAAATATCCATGCAGCGGTGGATAATCCAAGAACAAGTGTCCATTCACCTGGATAGAAGGTTGCAAGAAATACTGATATAAGAACATAAGCCATGAAAATAACGTTTCCAAGAACGAATTGGGCGAATGTGGAAGGTGCAGAAAAATATCTCTTTGCCCACGGGACAAACCTTGGGGTTTCCTCAATAATATGTATACAATATGCAATTGGTACCAACCATAGAATATTCAGGTCCATTTATTACCCTTCCCGAATTGATTTTAATTAACTATAAACTAATCTCTTGCAGTAAAATAAACTTACTTCCAACGCTAATATCCGGGTTTTCTATCCTTATTATAGTCCATATGGTCGTATGAATCTAAACTTTATCATAAGGCAGTATTTTTTTACCTGATTAATAGCCAGGAACCGGCACAACCCCCCACTTCCCAGAGATCCCCAGCACCTGCAGCAGTCACTCAGGTACCTCATCCGGCTGGTATGTGGGAATAATCAGACCACTTGGCATGGTGGTATATTCCCACATTCCAAGGCCCCGTTCCCATTGGGATTGTTCTTTGCATTCGTCTTCAAACGTTGTTATTTCTGTCACCTTCCCGGCAGTTGGAATGTTCCGCAACAAACCCTTTGGATCTCAATTGTATTTTAGGGATATCATCCCTCGCCCACTACAGGTTGTGACATTTTACAAACATTCCTCCTGGCAACCTGGCGCGAAATTCCCAAAGCCTTACCGCCTTTGGCATAGCCGGCGTCGGGGTACCGATGATTGTAATTTTGGATCCTGTTTTGAATCTCTTGTTTGGTATTTCGTCATACCTGGCATTTCAGGTTTGCAAAGCCTGGCATTGTTCATGACATTTTCCTTGGCAACACCGGCAACAGGCTGGACAACACCCCCGACACCGTGGCATTCTTACCGTAAGCCGATCGGGGCCACTGGACACTATACCCCCATGTCTCTTCAGCGGGAATCTCAACAATTATATGATCCTATACTCAAAGGTGCATTCTAATGACATCCGATTCCCGGCGGGACAGGATCCCGATCGAGCTGCAGATTCTCTTGGGGTTCTTCGTCCTCTGTGTTCTTATCCTGATACCAGTTGTATTCTCATGGTATCTTCCCGGGCCTGTCCCGGAATCGCCTCCAAACGCAACAGTTCATGTAAAAATTCTTGCGATAAACGATTTCCATGGGCAGCTGCCCCCGGGGCAGACCCTGAACAAGCGCCCGGCCGGAGGTATACCGGTACTGGCCTCCTACATCAAATCTGCGATGGCGCCGGGGAATAGTGATGACACCATCATTGCCCTACCCGGGGATGTGGTCGGCGCATCGCCTCCCGAATCCGGGCTGCTCCTCGACGAGCCGACAATGCTGTTTTTCAATGCCTGGGCAAACCAGTACTGTACCATCGGATCGCCTCCTTCGAATACCTCATGTAATATGGTTGCAACTCTTGGCAACCATGAGTTCGACAAAGGGGTACCGGAGCTGATGAGAAAAATAAACGGAGGGGACGGGTCGACGAATATCACCCACCTCGTTGATCCGTACCCGGGCACGAGGGCCGGCTATATCTGCGCAAATGTGGTCTGGACGGCCAACAACACCCCCATCCTTCCCCCCTACACCCTGCGAAATGTCAGCGGGGTCCCTGTTGCATTCATTGGTGCGGATACGATGAACACACCCGGGCTCGAGGAGCCGGTTTATGTCGAAGGTGTCACCTTTCTCGACGAAGCCGATTCCATAAACCGGTACATTCCGGTAATCCAGGGGCAGGGTGTCCATGCGATCGTTATCCTTCTTCATGAAGGCGGGAACCAGACCCCGTATGATGGTCCCACCCAGGCGAACGGAAACGTAACCGGGCGGCTGGCCACCATTATTCCCCGGCTTGATTCCGATGTTGATGTTGTGCTGTCCGGCCATACGCATGAGTTCACCAACGCCTACCTGGCTAATGCCGGAAAAAAACCCGTGCTCGTCACCCAGGCGTATATGTATAGTAAAGGGTATGCCGATATCGATCTTCTGATCGACAAGACTAGCGGGGATATCGTGGAGAAATCCGCACGGATTATCCCTGCATATGCAGACCAACCGCCCGGGACCAGCCCGGACCCCGCTGCAACCGCGTTTCTTGCAGCTGATCAGAAGGTTGTCGGGCCGATGGTGAACCAGTTTATCGGTGTTGCCGCCCTGGATATTACCCGGGCTCAGAACAGTGCCGGGGAAGAGGCACTGGGGGATATGGTTGCGGACGGGCAGCGGGCAGCGATGAAAACAGAGGTAGGATTTTGTACCTCCGGAAGTATACGGGCTGACCTTTTAAAAGGAAATATTACCTGGGGCGACCTGTACGCGGTCCAGCCGTTTTCCGACACGGTCCAGTCAATGACCCTGACCGGTGAACAGGTCCGTAACGCCCTTGAACAGCAGTGGCAGGAGCCGCTTCCCCCGCACAACCTTGTTGTCTCGGGGCTTGTGTATACCTGGGATGCGACAAAACCTGCAGGCAGCAAAGTGACTTCGGTGACGGTCCACGGTGTCCCGTTAGACCCAAAAGCGGTCTATACCGTTTCCATGATCAGTTACCTTTCCAGTGGCGGTGACGGGTACTCGACGTTT
>JBAXMF010000361.1:0-3114 GCA_037134435.1 Methanomicrobiales archaeon
GACCCGGGTAACAAAAAAATACAGGTTCGGTCCTGGTAAATGAAAAATGAATCATTTTCTTCGCCAGAGCAGGGCAACCAGGCCGATGGAAATAGCAACAATTACCGCAGGGAACGTCGCCTGTGTTGTGGGGGCCTGAGGCACCGTGGTAGTCACCATAAAACCCGGTGGCGCGATTAGGCTTGCGGTAATACTGTTTGCATTCTCTGCGGACACGGTGACGTTGACCGTATCCGAATACTTATTCGGGTAAACCATGAAATATTGGGTCTTCCCGTCACCTGACATTGTGATCTCCTCTGGGAATCCGGGCCCCTTGGTATTTGTTTTCACCCGTTGCCCGGACTGGTCGGTATACTCGATGACCCAGTCGGTACCTGTTGACGTATAAACTCTTACAGGCCCCGGTTTGGTCGCAACCGAAAAATAAGCAGGTTGATCACGGGTCGATAACATCGACGCGGTCGGGGTTGAGGATGTGGTATCGGGAGTCTGGGTCGCCGGTGGGGGTGTCACTACAGGGACTGTACTGATGTCCTGATCAAGGACGCTGATGTTGTAGGTCCCAATAAAGCCTTTCCGGTCACTGATTTTGACCTGGTAGACACCTGTCTTTCCAATTGTAAAATCCTTTGAGAAGATGCCGTCAATATTGGTTGGGATGAATGAAGGACCGAAGAGCCGGGTCCCGTCCGGATTATCAACCTGTATCTCGATAGCATCATTCCTGACATTATTTGCATTCCCTGCCAGATGGAGCAGACCGTTCAGATATTGTCTTGGTAATGAGGTGATCTTTACCTCGTCAGACCGGTCAACGAGAGTCACAACCCTCATCGTAATAGAATCCCCAAGATACCGGAATTCCCCGGCCGGTAATATTTCAACTTTATAGATGCCCCGGGTGTAGCCGGAGGTGGGGAACTCCACGGTGAAATTCTTTTCCCCCTGGACAATGACGTGCTTTGTTGCCTTCACCTCGCTTGTATATTCAGAGCGGGTGAGCCTGATATCAAATGAAACACCGGCTGGAAGGCTCGTGGTCCCATTCACCACAATAATCTCACCTAATTTAATGGACTGGGGTGCATCGATCCGTATTTCGTACGCAGATACAACCCCGGTAAGGAGAAGGCAGAATATTGCGAAGATGAGGATCTTTTTCATCATATAACGTTCAACTAGTACGCTGTTAATGCTTACTAATGAGGAGGAAAAGCCGCTTGCCTTCTGGCAGGGGACCGATCGACATGAAGGCCGGGAACAAAAAACACTGACAATAATTTTAAAGTCCGGCGGGTGTTCCTGGAATCGTTGCCTGATGTGCAGTTACCGGCATGAACGGTATGTGGGACTCTCAAAGAAAGAACTGGCAGACCGCCTCATCCGGCAACTCAGGTTTGTCACCAATGCAATCCCGATCAAAGACATGGAAATCATCAAGCTTTATACTTCCGGGAGTTTCTTTGATCCCGACGAAGTCCCGCATGCCGTACTTGAAGAAGCGGGCGCCTTATTCAGGGGTAAAATCATCATCGCAGAGACGCGGCCTGAATATGTACAGGACGAAGTACTCGAAGATTTTATCGCGCGAATCGACGATGGGACAAACACGAAACCCCTCTATGTAGCTATCGGTCTTGAAACAACGAACGACCGGATCCGGGAGAAATCTATTGACAAGGGTTTTTCGTACGAAGATTTTAACCGCGCAGTCAGGGCAGCGAGGAACACCGGGACGGGAATTAAAGCGTATCTCCTGATGAAACCTCTTTTCCTGACTGAAAAAGAAGCAATGGCAGATATGAAGCAGTCACTGGCCGACCTTTCCGGTGTTGCGGATAGTATCTCGATGAACACCTGCACAGTCCAGCGGGGCACTGATATGGAACGGTATTGGAAACAGGGGGCCTATCGTCCGCCGTATCTCTGGAGTGTCGCGGATGTACTGGCAACCGCACCTATGGAAGTACTGTGCGACCCACTCGGGGGGGGACAATCACGGGGGGCACATAACTGTGGTGAATGTGACAGGGATATCATTGATGCGATAAAATTTTACTCGCTGTCTGGCGACCGGTCGGTAATAAAGGCCGTATCGAACATGGAGTGCCCCTGCAAGGATGAGTGGGAACTTGTACTGTCGCAGGAAATGCCATGGTGCATGCCGCTTACGCGTTAGGGACATATCCCTGACCTTACCTGTGGGGTCTCATTTCACCGTTTTTCCATGAAACAAAGAAATCCTGACCCCCTTTTTTATACCGCAGGGTAAACCGGAATTGCCCCGTTTGACCTGCCCCGTTACCACCGCATTCACATCTGACAATGATCCCTAAACAAAACTACATGAAGATACAAGTTCAGCTATTTTAGAACAATGTACAGGGGTAAATAACCTGCAATTGGTTTGTCGTAAAAATAATTAGTTACAGTGTTTTCCTCCTTTAAGGCAAGAACATACAGTATCGATAGATAGTGTTCCGGCGTAGGTACCGCCAGCTGTCCTGATATGCAGGGTTTCCTGGAAGCGGCAACGGAACACCTCCAACCCATCTGCCCGGATAGTACCTCGTAGGGACGAACCCCAACCGTTACTCTAAACCATAATATTTGGAAAAAGGCAATTCACTTATTTCTTGTGAGGCGAACCATGAGCCGCTTCACTGAGTTCCGGCGAGAAAGACATCGACATTTCCGGCAGATCGTTTTTCAAATGTTACACGTCCCCGGTAATTTCAGGCGCCATCCAACATCTGCCGTGCAGAGCCATGTTCGCCATAGCCGTTGATGTCCTGGGGTCCCCATATACTAAAAACATGAGTGAAAACACAGATCCCGGGTATTGACCCGGAAAAAATTCAGGATAGTAAATATTGTTGGTTACGGTCTAAAGAAAATTCACAGATACGGCATTTTTTGGATATTGCAAAAAAATACACGTATTCAGGTGGAGAGAAATCTGGGAGAATGAAGAATTGTTCCGAGAAAAGATTTCATAAGAATACAACACTGAAATGATCAAACGATAAAAAGTTGAACGGAGTTGAATGAACCTTGGCAGAGAAAGTGAAAATGGTTCGATATGTGTGTCTCGAATGCCATTACATTTAT
>JBAXMF010000362.1:0-3111 GCA_037134435.1 Methanomicrobiales archaeon
TGGTTTCCCCTGATGGCAATGGTGAAAATCCCCTGATTGTAGTACTGGTGGGTTACTGGTAGATCAGTAGATTTCGTGATGTTTCCGTCATTCCAGTCGACATTCACAGACTCGATGGTGACACCCGGTGATCCGGGATTGAGATTTCCGTTCAACGTGACATTCATCCTGTCGATCACCGGTTCAAGGAGGGTCAGGGCAGGAGGCAGTACTTTCATGCCAGGTCCACCCGGTACCCCGGGTATCGAGCCGTTCAGGGGTAAGGGGGGTGTACCAGGAAAAATTGGTCCCAGTACAGAAATGTTTACAGTTTTTGTGGTATTCTGCCCGTCGGACTGCAAGGCAGTGATAGACAAGGTATAGTTGTCAGGACTGCTGTACACATGCGAATACGGGAACCCGTGGTATTCCGGCAGGCGACTGTCCCCCCAGTCCCAGCGGGTGCTCACCAGGGTTTCGTTCACTGAGCCAGAAGTTACAGTCCCATACATGGTGCAGGTCAGATTTTCTATACTGGGCGTGCCGAGGATAAGGAGGGGTGGCGAGGTGGTAGCACGGGTCATGTTCTCACGGACAAGGGAGGCCGTAGGAACCGGTGTTGCAGCCTGGCTGGTCACCCCGGTTGCCACGCTGGTCATGACCGTGGTGCCAGAACTATTATTTACCGGTGTAGCTGCAAAGGCCCCACGCTGAGTCATGTGGACTATGGGAACCGGTGTTGTCGCCTGGCTGGTATTTCCCGGCAACAGGCTGGTCGTGAACATGGGACCTGGAGTAGTGTTAACCGGAGTCTCCGCAACGACTACACCGGGCAGTACGAAGAGGATAATGCAAATAATGGCTGCAATTAGCTGATATCGGGAAGATTTACATCGTTCATGGAGCAAGAGAAACCCAGGGTATAGTTCTGTTCACTAGAATTATCTGATTGATAGTTCTTAAAATTACGGACGACCCCACTCCCGGGTCCGGGGCGGGATTGGTAGAAGTTTTAGATAAATTACTGGTTGAAAAAAATCATCTTTATGAAAATATTTTTCCTAGGGTATCCGGAGAAACTTAGAAAAGTGATTCTCCGTAGTCCACAAGAGTCTCCATCGTCTTAACCCTGGCATACCATTTATCATCAGACGGAATTACGGTCCAGGGGGCATGATCTGTGTTGGTATATGAGAGCATATCATCGATGGCCCGTGTGTAAAGATCCCATTTCTCACGGTTACGCCAGTCTTCTTCGGTAATTTTCCAGATTTTTAATGGATCAGCAACACGCTGCTGGAACCGTTTCAGTTGTTCCTCTTTATTGATCTCGAGCCAGAATTTAATGATACCCCCACCATTTTCTGTAAATTCCTCTTCCATCTCATTGATCTCAGTATATGCCCGTTTCCATTCAGTCTCAGAACAGAACCCTTCCACCCGTTCAACAAGGACGCGCCCGTACCAACTCCGGTCAAAAATGGTAATGTGACCGGCCTTCGGATACTTCTGGTAAAATCTCCAGAGATAGTGGTGTTTTTTCTCGGTGTCGGATGGTGCACCCACCGGGGCAACATTGAACCCAAGGGGGTGCATAAACCGGGAAATCCGCAGGATACTACCGCCCTTTCCGGCAGCATCCCGCCCCTCGTAGACAATAATCAGCGGAATTTTACGCTTGTGCAGGATAGAATGGAACTCGATCATCTCGAATTGGAGGTTTTCAAGTGATTCCTGACATTCCTCCTTAATACAGGTATCAGGGGGTGTGGACTCCAGTCTGACTATCCTCGTCTTTGGCAGGTGAACATCTTTACTGCTACTTTTTTCTTTTTTATTCGTGCTTTTCTTATCAATGGTTTTTTTATCGATCCGATCTTCCAGTGCCTTTACAAGGAGGGAATTAACGTTCAATAGTGCCAACCCAAGATCTGTTGCAGGGATGATATGCCAGGGAGCGCAATCGGTATCAGTTTTCTCTATCAGATCGTCGATCGCAGGTAGGTTATCATCGTACTGGTGATGGATACTCCAGACCCGGGGGGTGACCTGCCACGCAGTTAGCGGGTTTCGCTCCTGGTGTTCCAGACGCCGCTTCTGTTCCACCTTACTGATGTGCAGGAAAAATTTCACAATCACCGCGCCGCTATCAATGAGTTGCCGCTCAAAACTATTGATCCATGTTCTCTTCTCTTTGAAGGATTTCTTCCAGACTGGCCGCATCATCTCTTCTGCAATCGCCCGGCTGTACCAGCTCCGTGCAAAAATTGCAATACGTCCGTTTTCAGGAGTTTTACACCAGTACCTCCACATGAACGGGTGGGCGGCCTCTTCCAAGGTCGGGGCCTTAATTGCATGGAGATCATAGCCACGGGGGTCAAGTGAACGGATGATCTCTCTCGTTATTTCAGTGATCCCGGATTCGTTCCAGCCCTCGATAACGATCATGACCGGGATTTTCCGGTTCTGAATTGTGCGCTGAAGGACTCCGAGCATCTCCTGGAGTGGAGGCAGCTCCTTTTCCAGCGTTTTATCATCCATGGTTTCTGTCAGATCACATCGTTCTAGCATGGGGTCCTTCCCGAGGCAGACCAGTGGTAACGGAAAATAACCTGGCCCACCCCGTCTTATTGCGGTTGTTTAACATATAAGGTAATAAATCCATGGATCAACCGGTACTTCAGGGCCCGGGCACCTGCATATGAGAGGGCCATGGAATACGGATGAGATGGTATCTTGGGCAGAGTGCCAGATCGTGAAGTAAAAGTTTGTTATTATCCTCGTCCGGCTGATTGTCTGCCGCATTGCACTCTTCGCCCCGGCTGATACTTTAGGTATCTTTTCAATTCGATCTAAAGATCACAATCTGGCGGCGGATGCGAGGACTACCAGTTTTTGCCGCTTTTAATAGTGCGGTGAATTTTTGGTTTACTTGTTTCGGTCCCCGGAGATACGGGTAATTTTTGCCTCTTCAATCTGTCATATCTGAAAAAAGATCCTTATATGGTGTTTGTAATCTCAATCAGAGGTTCCATTTTAATCGTAGGAGTGCTTCTGATCCCTGTCGCCTGTTCTCGTCACTACACAACCCCCCGAAAATCCGTCCGACTTATTCGGGATCTTAAGCTGATA
>JBAXMF010000363.1:0-3106 GCA_037134435.1 Methanomicrobiales archaeon
GCTGGTGAAAGCCAACTCATCATTGAGGCTGCAAAGAAACTGCAGCACAGCGCAGAGACAGGACTTCACGAACTCCGCGGGATGAATGTATCGCCACTCTCAAAGATTGCGCAGTCAGATTTCGTTACTGCACTGGAACACGCAAGGGAAGCAGCAAAGTCTCTGATAAAAGCAGGTCACGCAGGCAATCACGGGCAGATGGACGAATGCAAGAAGCATATCGCACAATGGACCGTTAATATCAACAAGTCAACGGAGATCGTTAACGGTGTCCAAGGACTTCTCAAATCATATCAAACCGGGATTCCGAAGGCCAAGGAGATACCATGAGCGTAAAAATCCGGCTTGACCTTGATACTTCCGCCCTGATAGAGCGCGTCAATCACGCAATGTCCGAGGGCCTCCAGGAGGGATTGCATACCGTAGAGACCGCAGCTAAGGACAATTGTCCTGTTGATACCGGCGCGCTTAGAAATTCAATCTATACTGATGTAAAAGAGGATGAATCATTAATTTCTGGTTCGATTATAGCACCGATGGAATATGCAACTTACGTCCACGAGGGCACATCCCGCATGAGTGCTCGTCCTTTCCTATACAACGCACTCGTTGAAAATATGGGCCAAATTGAACAGGCGGTTTACAGGAAGATTACCCTGGCGGTGTCTGAATGAGCGGAAAAGTAGGTGAAGCCTATATCGAGATTTCAGGTGATGCGAGTAAATTCGAGGCAACACTTGACGGTATCACCAGCGATATAAAGCGGATCGAAACGGACACATCAGGCGCATTTAACGATGTTGGTGATGCCTGGGCCCGGTCGATGGAGCCCGCGATCGGTGCGTTCGCTGAAGTAAGTGCAGCTGCCGAGGAAACTGCACAGGCGACTGCGGCAGCCGGGGCCAACATGGAGCAGGTGTGGGACAGTGCAGACCGGGGTACTAAAAAGATGGCAGGCGGCCTCCGGGATATGGCACAGACCATCACCAATGTTGTTGTAGGGCTGAAGGTAGTGCCAGGGCTGTTGAACGAACAGGCGGCAGCATACGCAGGCATGGCAGTTATAGGTGTGAATATCGCAGCCGGAGCAATGCAGGCGGTTAACGGCATTGCAGATTTACGGGAAGGGTATATCGCCCTGAAGGCAGCGGTTGTCGCGTATGACGTTGTAGCGAAACTATCCGCACTATCAAACCCATACACCGCCGCATTACTCGCCATTACAACGGTTGTGGCGGCTCTGGCAGTTCTGGAGATGAAGACGGGAGCGGTATCGGCAGCATGGAAAGGCATGCAGATGTCGATTGAACCAACAACCACCGCAATGAAAACGGGATTGGAGGGTGTAGCGGCAAAGTTCGATGAGATCATCGGGCGTTCCGGTGCGGCGTCTGATGCGTTTATGCTCATGATGGATACTGTCAGTATGGGTATCCCGTCAATGGCGAAGAACTGGGAGGAGGCTGGGGATGCACCGTCAAAGGCAGCCGCCAAAGCAGAAAAGGCTTTTTCAGATGCACTCGCGGTGATGAAGTCCGAACTTCCAGACGTTGCAGCGAATTGGGAATCTATCGGTTCAACGATTGAAGAATCCCAGGCAGCGGTTGAAGGATTCGCAGCGTCCCACGATGCTCTCGATAAGGCAAAGGCGAAAGTAGACGAACTAAAGTCATCTTATAGCGGGCTTGTCGATCTCATCGGACAGGTGGAAGACAACCAGGTAACATCTGCACTTGCAGGCGTTGATGTTGCAGACGCCACAAACAAAAACAAAACTGCAACCACTGCATATGATACAGCATACAAAGCCCTGGACAAGACCACAAAACAGTATTTCGACGAGGTCCGGACGTCAGGGACGTCAAATATAAAACTAACGAAAGATCAACAATCGGCCTATGAAAAGGTAGCGGATGCGTATCGGGAGCAGGTAACTACTACTCACGACCTATCAACTGCCAGGAGCACATTACAGAATATCGACGAGCAATCGGCAATCACCTGGGCTGAATTACAACAGTTAGGCGAGGCAAACGGCCAGACGGCATCGAAGAACCTTGATGTCTACAAGAAACTTGCAGAAAGTGTTGGCGGCGCACTCGCGAAAGAGATCATGGGATATGCAGCGGCTGAAGTAGCGCATCAAAAATGGGTGGATTATGTTCAGGATCATGCAGCCAAACCAACTATCGACTGGTCTGGCGTTCAGAACGGGTATGCAAACGCACCAGCCGGACAGACAGCACCTGGCACACCAGGCGCCCCCGGGGGGGCTGCAGCAACACCAAACCCGAACAGGGTGGTTTATGATTATTCACCTACTAACCCGGCGAAGCAAGGTGTTGATACTGGTGTAACCCAGGGACCTGCAAGGCCAACAGGAACACTCTACGATCCAATAACAGGCATGCCGATCTACACCGCACCGGCAAATAACGCAGCCGGACAAGCCGCGTATGATGCAGCAATGGCAGACCCAAACCGACCTGATTTAAGTGGATTAACCCCAGAGCAACGTGCCGCAGCCTTCGACGCGGCAAACAGTACACGGGTAGGCCCGGCAGAGACCGGGACACGCGGCGGGGGAACTGGAGCATATACGCCATCACCCGCAGACACCTCTTATCTAGCCACACAGGGGCAGGTAAACACTCCTGGGGGTAATGCGTGGAACGCTGCGTTGAGTGGTGGAGTAGGGGGATTAGAAATCACCCTGGCAAATGGAAAGAGGGGGATGGTTGATCTCGCAACTGCAACGACGTTACTTTCACAGGGAGCACGCCTATCAGGGGATTCACTGACAAAATACAACCAGGCGTTAACAACACAAGGTAAACAGGTTACGGATACCTCAAAAATAGTTGAAGACGTACAGACAAAATCATCACAGACACAGGCAAAGACTGCAACCGATCTGGCAGCACATACCATCGGCACCACACAGGGCATGTCAGATGGTGTTAACGGAACAACAAAGGGCATGGCATCAGGTGTCACTGGAACGGTTGGTAGTATGGCATCAGGCGTATCATCTGCCTTCGCCAGTATAGCCGCGAATGTTGCAGCGTCAATCGCATCCATCCAATCAGCGGCGGCAAGTGCAGCC
>JBAXMF010000364.1:0-3104 GCA_037134435.1 Methanomicrobiales archaeon
CCGGAAAGAAATTTCGTATACCGTGAAGGCACCTACACCTTCTGGACAGAGTCCAGCCTGAACGGGATGAAGGACACCTATAAGGACGCGTCAGGGAGTGATTTCACCGGGAGGACTGTCTCGGCAATCCACTCCGTCACCACGATTCCCAACAAAGTGAAGATTGTCGCCAGTAATGTATCTGTCGTCCGTGGCAGACCGTTCACAGTGACCATCACCGGCACCCCTGAATTCATCTACTACCTCTGGGTCGAGGGTACCAGCTCCATGAGTGGTTCGGCAGGTGACCAGCCCCCAGCCATCAAGCTCTCGCAGGAGGGTGTCCGGATGGACCCGAAGAACGGACCATGGCCTATCGGGCAGTATATGCCCCAGGGTTCAAAAAAGACAATCCAGCAGGACGTCGCGCAGCGCTACAACCGCGAAAATGTCAATGGTGTTGTATACTATGCGGCTGTTACCCTCCCGAGCTCTGGTAACCGCACAGTAGCGTTCTCCACGACAAAGGATACAAAGGGCAATACATATTCCATCCGTGTTGAACGTCCGGAGCCATACGACCCCCCGGCATCAAACAAGGGGGGCGACAGGACGTTCAAAAGTGACAAAGTCAGAGTAATGATTGAAGAAGGCGGGGTAGAAATGAATGAAGGAGGCGAGGCTAGTGATGATCCGGCTGCGGCAATGGCTCCCGGGACCCAGGGCTACTTCTTTGGTGAAGAGGTAACGCTCACCGGGACCAACACCGATTCTGACTTCACCTACCTGTTCATCACAGGCCCGAACCTTCCGGCAGCGGGTGGGGATATAAACGACCCACGAAAACCAATCAGCCTGGAGGACCCGGATTCCTTTGCCCGCGCTGAGGTTAATGAATCAACCTGGGAATACGTGTGGGAGACCGCTAAATTAAGTATTGATACCGGGGCCTACACGATCTACGCGGTTTCAAGCCCGGTCAACAAGAGCCACCTCACGGATCAGAGCAGCTGCGATCCCGATGACCCCGAGTGCGAGGAATACGACCCTCCCCTCTATTCCACCCTGTCAGTCATCCTGAAAAAACCGTTTATCAGCGCACGGGCGTCACCGCCTGTCGTTGCATCCGGTGATGAGTTGATTATCCGTGGTATTGCTTCAGGCCAGCCGGAGGATGGTGTTGCAGTCTGGATACTCGGTAAGAACCAGGTCCTCTACCAGGCCCCCAGTGTCAATACTGATGGCACCTTCGAGCTGGAACTGTCAACAGCACAAACCGCAGCCATGGCGGCAGGCCAGTATTTCGTCGTTGCACAGCACCCGATGACGAATGAAATATTCGATGTCTGGCCCGCGTCCTCTGTTGCAGGCTATAACAACAAGGCCCTTGTTGTGGGCAGTTACCCGGTATCCGGGAATACCCTGTTTAAGTTGCAGGGTGAGGGCAGCCTCCTGGGGTCCGATGCAGCAGATGCACTGGTCCAGGCGCTCAACAACCCCGGTATTGATGATATCTACGCAAAACTCCAGTTCCTGGTTGAAGTACCAATGATCACAATTCTCCCGGTAGACGGGAAGCAGGTCAGTGATAATTTTACCCTGGCGGGCACTACCAACCTGGCAGCCGGTGATAAGGTCCTCGTTGAGGTCATCTCCTCCTCATTTGGGCCAGCCGCGAAGACAGAGAGTGGGGAATTCAGCGGCACATCCGGGACTGTCACAGTCCGGAAGGTGGCGGATGGCCTTAACAGGTGGTCATTCCCGGTCAATACCGCCCCATTCACGCCTGATGAGTACCTTGTCCAGGTTTCTGGCATCACGGTTGACGCGCAGGCATCAACCCGTTTTAGCGTTGCCCCGTTCAATCCGGCAACCCACCGGCCTGTCATGCCCTATGTGGAGATTGCGGAAGTACCGGATACGATTGTAACCGGGCCTGTTCATGTCAACACAACAATGAGCGATGAGGATGCCTCGGATGAGTCTGATTATCTTTCTATAGGGGCAAAGGAATCAAAGCTGGCTCGCGTCATCGGGTCCCCGCCCACAACTTTCCTGACCCCCGTGGAAACCATTGCACCGGTCGAATACACAACCACCACTGCAATACCCCCGAGGGCAACCGTCCCCACCACCAGGCCGACCATTCAGCCGGGATTGGATGCCCTGATTACCATTATTGGTCTTGGTGTTGTTGCATCTCATGTAAGACGTAAGAACTAATTCAAAATCCAAAAATTTAGGCTGTTACCCGATGGACCCCGTGTGTGAACCCGGTCATTTTCAACTGTCTTCCTCCAGGCGATGACTGGCGGGTTTGATTGATATATGGGCCTAATATCTCACGAAAATACGATTGATGGTGCAACCCGACACGAAAAAACCATGCAAACGGTTCCACCAGGTGAATCATCTGTGTACCGGGACGATGAATGGCACTTTTCCTGCTATTTAAATTATAACAGTTGTATTTATCATTGTGTAACGAGCACGTTAATTCATAATCCACGAGTTCTAGGTGATAACGCTTGACGCAGGTCGAAATATATCTGGAAAATGCGAGAAAACAGTTACTTGACCTCTCTCTTCGGAACCGTCTACTCAATTACCGGCCTACAAAAAACCGGACCCTCCGGGTACATGATGAATCTATCAGGGAACTCTATGATATTCTTGTAATCCAGGGAAAGACGATGCAATTTCACCCGGTGGGTGCATTGCCAAAAAGTTCTGCTTCAGACAGCTCACCGGATATTTCAGAAACTGCAGCGTCACAAGATGCCGGCGATGAAACCGGGTCTTCCATATGGAAATTACCCGATTCAGAAGAAGACCTGCCCAGCCATCTGACTGATCTGTTTCTTGAGACAAAACTTGAAAAAGAACCATTACAGAAACGTCTTTTTTACATCTCGAATGAAGCGGCCTCAATTGTCGAAGAACAAGGGTATACCGTCCTTTATTTAGCATTGGGATTTCTTGAGTGGACTGACGGTGCCAGCCCGGTAAAATCCGTAAAATCACCCCTGGTCCTGGTCCCTGTTGAATTAACGCGGGAAAAAATACAGACCGCTTTCAAAATCAGATGGACTGGCGAAGATATCGGTTCAAATATTTCATTGCAG
>JBAXMF010000365.1:0-3104 GCA_037134435.1 Methanomicrobiales archaeon
GGACAAACCTATGACGATGTAATCAGGGAACTTATCCGGACCAACTCCGAGACCAGACTGATCGAAGAGACCGAACGCATTTGTAAAAGAGGTCATTTTGTGGAGTATAAACTTTGACCTTCATACTCCGGATCGATGATGATGATGCGCTGCCCTTTATCAGACAACTTCCGGAAAAAAGTCGGCGTATCGTCGACTCTAACATAAAACTCCTGGCAGAAGACCCCTACCCCGGCAAAGGTGGAGATAAAGAATGTCTTATCTTACGGGACGGCGTCAGGATTTATCGCCTTCACATTGCCAGAAGTATCACGGTATTCTACAAGATTATGAACGACACGGTCTACATCACTGAGGTTTTGACCGCTGAACAAGCCCATAAAAAATATAATCGATTATAATTTTTGGTGACGTATACTCGTTATCAGAAAAGAGTATACCAACCAGATAACTCCCTTTTAAAAAATCGGATCGGCGTTTACCCCCCTGTATCTGTAACGTCCGAGTGGGTCGATTCATTCGCCGTATTGAAATAAGTTGGGTGGGCATTTCATGTCTCCTCATTCGCAACGTTCATTATCTTGAAATCTTAGATACTAAGATTAGATATACTATGACGGATGCGACACTCATCAAAGTATCATCAAAAGGATTGGTAACCCTTCCGAAAAAAATCCGTACCCGCTTCGGGATAGAGGTGGGGGATTACCTGTCAATCTCATCAGAAGAAGACCGGATCATTTTCCGGAAAGCAAAAATTGATATAGACTATGAAAATTCGGATAATGCGTGGCAGGAATATGCGAAACGAAGGTTAGCGGATGAATGAACTCCCGCAGGGATCTGTAATTCTTGTAGATGTATCATATTCCGGTCAGGCAGGATCCAAATTACGACCGGCACTTGTTGTAAGCAACACTGCCAACAACCAAACTTCCCGGGATATCGTTGTTGCGAAAATCACATCAAAAAAACCAAAATTCTGGGGAGTCAGGCTCAACAACGAGGACCTCGCGGCAGGATCATTGGATTACGTAAGTTATGTGCAGGTTGATGCATTATACTCTCTTGAAAAGGTCATAGTCCACAACGTGATCGGAATGGTATGCCCGGAAAAAATACAGGAAATAAAAGAACAGATTGCTGATCTGCTGGTCTTTAACAGGAAAGAATGACCCGTGCCATTCCGTAGATATCGGTCCTGAAAATGTATTCGAAGAATATCCCCGTGAGTCCGTTTTCGGGATCGATGATTTGGAATGGTCCTATTCCGGGCAGCCATCCCGAAAGGGAATAATTACTTCTCGGCCCGGAAAAAACCGGGATGGGATGAGTCAATTGTTCGAATACATAAAATGTGGAAATTCTTCCAAACGATACTAACTTGAGGTTGGGCATCATTCTGATCGTGAGCATATGGAAATCGGATACTCGGGTTGGCGGATAACATAACGGAAAAATACACGACTCTTCTCGACATGTTTGTCTTTAACTTTGTCAATATCCTCGAAACGATGACTGCGTATGTCATCGTGAGTGGATATGTTGCCATCCTGTTCGGACGATCCCGGGGGACCGAAAGTCATTGATATCCTCATCCCAAGGATGGAAAAAGAGACGTTTGACACCCTGCACAGGATCCTCCTCAAAGGAGGATATGAGTTCCTGAATGCAGAAAATGAAGATGGCCTCTATGACATGCTGGTTAACCGGATGGGAATACGGATCGCACAAAAAAATCAGGTTATCCCGAATATTGAACTAAAATTTCTGAAAGACGACATCGACCGGTGTGTACTAAGGGATCGTCTTATTGTCAGGATTGCAGAGGGTGATCTCTTTATCTCACCGCTGGAGATTCAGATCGCCTACAAACTTTTTCTGGGATCTGAAAAAGACATCGAGGATGCACTTTATCTATGGGAGTTATTTAAAGATCATCTTGATCGCGATTACCTGAAATCCATGATGAAACAGGTCGTTGTCAGGGGAGACGACTATGGAATTATCCTTTGATCGGAAAGCCCACCGGGAGGAACGCCTTGCTTTTATTCGCAGTTATGCAGCATGGGTAAAGAGGACACCTAATCCTGAATGGAGCAAAAATCAGGCTGTACTCATCGACAGTTTTATGCTAAATGCCCGGAACATGCCGCTCTCTTCCAGGGTATACCTTGAGCAGGTCATACGGCAGAGAGAAAAGAAGCAGGTGCCCGTATCAGTGTCCGGAATTCCGTGAATTGATATTGGATCGGAAGATAGTGCAGACCTATGAATTCCGGACATTGTTTTGCATATCTTTAAAATTTACAGCCTCGTCCATTCAAAATATACTACTCATGAGTATTCCGCCCGGCAGAATGAACTTTTCGTCCGGAATGAAAGATACCGCCGGGACCGTGCAGAATTTATGGTTTGGTATTGGAGGAGTGGGATAAGTAAAAAAAGCGTAAATTGGGATTGTAATGAAGGTTTTAAATAAAAATTCCTCGCGCTTTGACTTCGAGCGCTTAACGCTGGTTATAATTTTATGATAGTTCGGGGTAGTGGTCACACCCGTATCGTTTTCGATAAGGTGGTCGAGGCTTTCCCTTTCCATTGAAATAATCGATGAGAACGGTGGTGCCAGGGAGTATCATATTCTCATTCTCGTATTTCTCCGGGATTCTGTTGAAAATGCCTCGATTTCATCGAGGACCTTGCTTTCCTTAAGACAACCGAAGTACTTCTTCAGGTACATTTCTTTCCTTTTCAAGAGTGAATCGATTACATCAGAATAACTATCCCCCGGCTTTTTGAGAGAAGAGAGTTTATCATACGTCTCTTCACGAATGGCAATCGTTTTCATGCATTCATGTTCTCATGCACGAGTAATATAATACGGGTTCTTCTCCCAATTTTGGATGACCCACTCTTCGACCTTCACATTGTCCATAACAGATAAAACACAAATGAATAGACAAAAATATCACGGTGTACGCCGGTGAAATAATTCCGGGGCTTGAAATGGTGCGGTAATCAAAGCTTTATTCCCCGCCTGCGTGTATATTACTCTGCCAATGAAGAGAAGTGACCATTATGCTCTCCTAAAAGAAAACCAAAAT
>JBAXMF010000366.1:0-3094 GCA_037134435.1 Methanomicrobiales archaeon
CATATTCCGTTATTTTTTTCTGAATTTCTTTATCTTTGCACATTCAAAAAATGAAAACTAATGATTCAGAGTCCGGTGCTGTATGAAACCTACTAGAAAAATAAATTTACACCCACGAAGTCTCGTGATAAAAACGATCGCAATTTTATGTATATTATTTTTTATTTTCCCGTCGGTCCAGGCACTCTCAGAAAGTACTGGTACTAAAAGCAATCAGAATTTGCCCGATTCTGACGCAGGGATCAATATTTCATCCAAGATTAGTCAGAATAATGATTTTTGGGTCCAGGTGATCGGCAGAGGGACAATAGAAAACGGAGTTACAGAGCCGTATCTCATAAGGTATGGAAACAACGGGACTGAGGATATTCCTGCTCCATTGATAGCGCTGTCTGCAATTCCTTATTCCCATGATGTTTATGCACAGATCGGAACCTCTAACTGGCAATCCCTGCAGGATATGATTATTATCACCGCCCCTGGCTCATCTGAACACCCGGAAAAACTTGAACCCGGTTCCTCATACAGTATCCCTCTTATGATAATTGGTTATAATAATACGCAATTTTCAATTATTGCCGGTCCTCTCTCCTCAACCAACTTCTATTCCCCTTCGGTTATTGAAAGCAGCCTTGACGGTTCCTGCCCTTCACTCGGTATTCCGTTGGAATTCAGCCGCACCTATCCCAGTGGATATGCATCCTATGACGGGCCTCTGGGTTTTGGATGGGTTCATCCGTTTGATGTCCATTTAGAAAGAATGGGGGATGGTAATATTGCACTCAAGAAAGGCAACCGTTATGTCGATATTTTCGGGAAAAGCGAAGATGGGTCATTTGTTTCATATAGCGGCGATAATTATCTCACGATACGTCAGAATGACGCCTTTGAATTGTTGACAAACAACGGAAATGTACTTGGTTTTAATCCCGAAGGCTGGCTTGGATATCTTCACGATAGCAAAGGGAATTCCATCAACCTTACGTACGATACCCAGAAAAAACTCGTTAGCGTCGGGCATTCGTCAGGAGATATTTTTAAATTTGAATACGGTGATAATGGAAAAATCAGTCATTTTATTGATCATGCAGGAAGAACGACAACGTATTCGTATGACCCGACAGGGCGCCAGCTCTCCTCGGTAACGACACCGGATGCCCGGCAGACCCAGTACTCCTATATTTCACGGATGGGCGGATATGCACTTTCATCCGTCAAATATCCCGACAATTCCGGGTATACGATTCAATACGATGAACAAGGCAATCCCGTTGAACAAACCTGGAACAATGGTAAAAATAAAATCAGTTATTCTTACAATTCATCCGCAGGAACCACAAAAATTACTGATGATCAGGGAAATACCGGTACAGTTACCATGGATCCTAATGGCCGGATTGTGAGTTCAGAAAGTAGTAACAGAGGCGCAACACGCTTTGCGTATGACGAAAATGGAATGATAACTACCGTTACTGATGCTCTCGGCAGATCCTCCCGGTTTGATTATGAAGATGGGGGTAATATCGTTGCCGTCACGGACCCGCTTGGTTATACGACTCGCCTGGCCTATGACAATGACCAAAATGCCCTTGCATCCATCTCTGATGCACGGGGTAACACCCTGAAGTTCACGTATGATGATGCAGCAAATCTGGTTAGCATTACGTACCCGGATTCAAAATCTGAATCATTTGCATATGATGGTAAAGGAAACCTTGTCCGAAAAACCACCCGGAGCGGAGCAATCATCAATTACCAGAATGACAAACGGGGACAATTGACGAGAACTGAATATCCGGATGGGTCCTTTACTGCGTATACCTATGATGCAGATGGAAACGTACTCACGGTAACAAACCGGGATGGCACAATCTCAATGGCATATAATCCGGGAAATCAGCTTACGGAAATTCACTATCCAGATGGAAATTCATTCGCCTATATCTACGATACTGCGGGCCGTCTTATCCAACGAACTGATAAAGATGGCTACACCGCGGTATATGCCTATGATGATGGTGGAAATGTCATCCAGGTCTCTGACGGGAATAAGAATGTGATCGTGAAATATGCGTATGATGCTGCTGGAAACCTTATCCGGAAAGAAGTGCACAACGGATCATATACGACCTATGCGTACGATAGTACCGGACAGATCTCCCGACTTGTGAACTATAATTTAACCGGTTCGATTCTCTCCCGGTTTGATTGCCAGTATGATGCATCCGGTAATCCTGTTGCTACCGATACGCTTGAGGGAAAGTACCAGTACAGTTATGATACAATCGGCCAGCTTGTAAAAGTGATATACCCCGACGGGCAGGCGACCCAGTATTCCTATGATTCCGCAGGCAACCGGGTCTCTATTGTGAACAGTGGGACTTCTGCTTCATACACAACAAACGCGATGAACCAGTATACACAGGCAGGTCCGGTATCTTTCTCGTATGATGCGAAGGGGAATCTGATCAGTTCAGTCGAAAGTGGTAAAACAACTACCTACCAGTATAATTACGATAACCGGCTTATCAGGGTCACATCTCCGGAAGGGATAAAGGAATACACGTACGATGCCCTTGGCAACCGGGTCGGTGTAACCCGGAACGGAAACCAGGTCCGGTATAGTGTCGATCCACTCGGTCTTGGTGATGTTGTCGCTGAATACGACGGGAACGGATCATTGATTGCCCGTTACACTCATGGGATGGGACTTGTATCCAAGATTGATGCATCCGGCAATGAGTATGCCTATGTTTTTGACCAGAACCAGGATACCATCCAGATTATAGATTCTTCGGGAAAAGAGGTGAATCAGTACGAGTACAGTCCTTTCGGAGAGTACCGCCAGAAAGTCGAGGGAATTCCCAATCTCTTCACCTATGTAGGTGAATATGGGGTGATGGATGATGGCAATGAAGCATATTACATGCGAATGAGAATCTACGATTCCCGCACCGGGAGGTTTAGCAGTGCAGATCCCATTTTCATCCATGGTGGAAGCTTAAACCTCTATACGTATGCCGTTAACAATCCAATGAAGTATTCTGATGTAAGTGGATTGAGAATTGACCTTAATAATCCTATGGGATGGACT
>JBAXMF010000367.1:0-3087 GCA_037134435.1 Methanomicrobiales archaeon
TGAAAAGACGCTATTTTGCCCAAACACGTTAGTATTAAATTCTCTGCCATATCCTCCTATTATTTTATATACAAATAATTTCAACAATGTTGGTGTGGTTAAATCGTCAATTTCATATTCAACAATATATTTTAATTTACTAACAGCAATATTAGATGTGTTGATTTTTTCATTAACTGGTCTTACTGTTCTAGAAAATTTTTTTAAAGAAAGTCTACCCATTTTTTTTGATAATTGTGGATAATCTAATATTGTTCCTTTATTCTTTACATCTTTACTGAGTAACATTCCCTCAAGAAGGTGAGCGATTATTTCATCATTTTCTACTATTAACACTTCTTTCATTAATTTCATGGTCTTGTCCCGATAACGTCATGTACTAATCTTGTCGGAGTTTATACCGGTCAGGCGTCCATGCTCGTCAATTTCACCACGATATATCCTTGTACTGGAAATCCAGCGCCGGTCTTCCGCGAGTACGCAGGTAATCTGGTGAATATCGACCTTGTGAAGTCCGGCTTCGTGACGGAGACGGTTGATCTCAGTGGCCGCCGCAAGCGTCTCCTCTGAGACGACGATCGCATCAAAATCGGCATCCAGCGCTGAACCATACCGGTCAGACAAAGGTTCTATGTGCCATGTTATATCATAACCCTGGTTTTTTATGAATGTTTTTAAATTATTTTCCCGATCCCGGTAAGGGCGAACGGGATGGCTTTTAACACTCGCGAATGAATCAGTGGTCAGTCCGATTATTACGAGGCCTTGAGAAGTTGCAAGGTCAAATGAACGGGCAAGAAGTTGTTTATGCCCATCATGCAGCGGATCAAATGTACCCCCAACCATAACCTTCATTCGCTTGAATCGTTAAACTGCTATAGTATTATGAGTATGGATAAACGCACCGGTACTTCAGGTTTTATTGCACCAAATGCCACGGTCCTTGGTTCTGTAACTATCAACGAACACACAAGCATCTGGTTTGGTGCCGTAGTAAGGGCAGACAGAGATTCTATTTTCATCGGGGAATGTTCAAACGTCCAGGACAATGCAGTTATTCATACCAGTAAGGGGTTTCCGGTCCATATTGGTAACCACGTCTCCATCGGGCATGGTGCGATACTCCACGGGTGCAGGATTCATGACCGCGTCCTTGTCGGGATGGGGGCCATCGTCCTGAACGGTGCGGTTATTGGTGAAGATTCAATTCTTGGTGCCGGCACCGTCGTAACAGAAGGAGCAGATATCCCTCCCGGCTCTCTCGTGCTTGGCGTGCCGGGAAAAGTGATCAAGCCAACGACACCCGAACAAAGAAAGAACATATTGAACAATGCAGAGAGTTACATGGAACTTGCACAGAGGTACAGGGATGCATGAGGTGGTCGTAATCGGGGGCGGGGTGACCGGGATCCAGGCCTCCCTCGACCTTGCCAACCATGGAATTATCGTACATCTCATAGAGCGCCAGCCCTCAATCGGCGGTCACATGTCCCAGTTAGACAAGACGTTTCCAACGAACGACTGCTCGATGTGCATCCTCTCCCCAAAAATGGTGGACGTAATCAGGCACCCGTGTATCCGGGTCTATACCTGTTCGGAAGTGGAACAGGTTAAAGGAGAGATAGGGAATTTCCAGGTAATAATTCGGAAAAATCCTCGCTACATCCATGAAGACCTGTGCAATGGCTGCGGTGACTGCATCGCAGTCTGTCCAATCGAAGTTTACAACGAGTTTGATGCAGGGGTCGGTACAAGGAAGGCGATCTATAAACCAAATCCACAGCCAGTTCCTGACCTTGTCCTGAAAGACCCCGTCCATTGCGTGGAATGCGGGCTCTGCTATGATGCATGCCTGCTTGATGCCGTGAAAAAAGAAGATGGACCGGTCTTCACCGAGATCCATGCCGGGAGCATTATTGTTGCCACGGGGTATTCTGTTTTTGACCCGGGCGAAAAAAAGCAACTCCGTTACCTGGAATTCCCTGACGTCATCACAAACCTTGAACTCGAACGGCTGATAAATTCAAGCGGCCCGACCGGTGGACAGGTCAGGCGACTCTCCGATGGACAAAAACCAAAACGTGTGGTGTTCATCCAGTGTGTCGGGTCACGTGATATGTCCATGAACCGGCCCTGGTGTTCTTGTGTCTGCTGCATGGCATCAATCAAGAATGCAATCCTCATAAAAGAGAAATCACCAGATACTGATGTGACGATCTGTTACATGGATATCCGGGCATACGGCAAAGGTTACGAAGAATTTCGCGAAAGAGCAGAGACGGCAGGAATAAAATTCCTTCGCGGGATCCCGGGTGAAATCAGTGGCGATAAAGGGGACATGTCACTTATTGTGGAAGACAGTGAGACGGGTGAATTAAAAGACTTAAAACCTGAGCTGATTGTACTCGCAGTAGGTATCAGTCCATCCACCCAGGCGGGAGAAATCGCGGAAAAACTAGGGTTATCACGAGATTCAGCGGGTTTCTTCCAGTCGCTGGATGAAAAAGTGGGGGTCGTAGAGACCAGCCGGCCTGGTATCTATATCGCCGGGACGGCCGTAGCCCCGAAAGATATTCCTGACTGTGTAGCTGTTGCAGGCGCCGCGGCAATGCATTCCTTTATCGGGGCAATGCGGGACTGACTGAACAATGGAACAATTAAAAACCCTGTGGTATGAAGAGGATACGGATAGCATTGCTTATATTGATGAGACTAGGCTTCCGGTATTGTTTGAGGTTGCCCGGTGCACAACCATTGCAGAACTTGGGGCTGCGATAAAAACCCTTGCAATACGCGGGGCCCCCGCCCTGGGTGTAGCGGGAGCATTGGGGGTCGCATTAGCAGCAAGGAGATCGAAAGAGACAGGATATGAGCAATTTTGTTACCAGGTACAAGCGGATGCCGAATGGCTCTCATCCACGCGGCCGACCGCAGTGAACCTCTCCTGGGGTATACAGCGGGTACTCAACAGCATGAGGGGTACCGGATCAGTCCATGCAGCGAAGGAGGCTGCACTCTCCGAAGCGCTCGCGGTTGCCCGTGAAGATGCAGTCATCTGCCGTAAGCTCGGACAACATGGTGCAGCAT
>JBAXMF010000368.1:0-3086 GCA_037134435.1 Methanomicrobiales archaeon
GGCAGACAGAAATGCCAGACTAATAAAAGATCATGAATTTACGTTTTTTAGGAGGAACGGGTCCCGCATCCAGACGAGGTTTACGACTTCCCCGATTACGGATGCAGACAATACTGTTGCCGGGGACATCGCACTGGTATCCGATGTTTCTGCGATGAAAGAGCATGAGAATGCATTAAAATCCTCACTTGAAGAAAAATCGGTACTGATAATGGAGATCCATCACCGGGTGAAAAACAACCTCCAGATCATTTCCGGGCTGATCCGGCTCCAGTCCCGCTATATTACGAATGAACAGGCGATATATGCGTTACGACAATGCGAGACCCGTGTTGGAACGATGGCACTGGTCCATGAAAGCCTGTACCAGTCGGGTAGTCCTGCAAATATAAATGCAAGGGCCCATATAACGAAACTGGGAAATATGATCCTTTTATCCCATGAATATGGCTCTAAAATACAGCTGGTATTCGATGTGGATGATATACCACTCGATATGAACATGGCCGTTCCGGCAAGCCTGGTAATTAATGAGCTGGTACTGAATTCGATAAAATATGCATTTCCCGGGAAAGACCAGGGGACAATCAGGATTAATCTGCACCGGGAACCAAACAACCAGTTATCCCTCGAAGTCCGGGACGATGGCATTGGTCTCCCAGAGGAATTCAATATCAGGGAGGTTAACTCCCTCGGGCTGAAACTTGTCACAAGACTCGTACGAGACCAGCTGAAGGGGACTATCGATATCGATCGGAACGCAGGCACGGGGTTTACCATCCGGTTTCCCTATTTTGTATCTGGCGAACAGGTAACGGGAGGAAAAAAGGATGTCTGACAAGCGGATACTTATCGTTGAAGATGACGCCATCGTTGCGATGACAATTGAGGACTCTCTCCATGAAATGGGATATTCCGTTGTGGGCAGGGCCGCCAATGCGAACGATGCGATAAAAATCGCCGAAGATGAAAAACCAGACCTGATCCTCATGGATATCCGTATCCAGGGGGACAGGGACGGTATTGAAGCAGCCAGCGAAATTAACAGGTCCAACAATATCCCGATTATCTATCTCACCGCATATTCTGACAACGAGACCATACGGAGGGCGGCAAAGACCCAGCCATACGGATTCCTGACGAAACCATTCCGCCAGAAAGAAATGTATTCAACGATTGAGATCGCGCTTTATAAGCACCGGATACTGCGCCGTAAGGATCTATCGGGGACCCGGGAACCCGCAACTATGGGGGAAGTTGAGCAAAATCGCCAGGAAGGGCTTGAAAAAACGGTCCTTGACCGGGTAGGGATGCCTGTTTTTGTTCTATCACGTGATATGAAACTCGTCTTTTTCAATAAGCCCCTTGAAAACTTCTTCCGGAAGGCTGGTTGTCTTGAAGTCAGGTTAAATCGGTCAGTTTTCGAAATCGCCCCGGCATCTCTGATAGGTTCCCCTAAAGATTACCGGGTTGTCTTTGAATCGAACCGTTTAACCCGTATTGAAAAAACCATCATTGTTGACGGGAGAAAGATAATCATTGGGATAATTATCGTACCTATTTCAGAAGGTGAAACAACGCCCGGGCATGTCACCGCGGTTATCAAGGATATTTCACGGGAACACGCTGCGGAAGAGAAAATAAAAGAGATGTATACCTATTATGACAGCCTCCTTATAAAAATCGGGGATATAATGAAGATAACACGGAGGAAGGAAGACAAAGACATGAAAGAAATATCAGATCTCGTGGGTGAGATAGTAATTACCATCGCACAGATGGACCCAAGAAGGTGGAGATCGCCATGATGGCACAATGGAAAATTGATGCTCTTGCAGGATGGTATGAATCGGTTACCCGCTGGAACGGGGCATTCAGGTCAATCGTTCAAAATAACAATTCTTCTGACAAGGGGGCGGTGAGATAAGGTATGATACAGAAAAAAATCCTGGTGGTTGAGGATGAAACGGTAAATGCGATGGATATTGAAGAGACCCTGGAAAGAAACGGCTACCAGATCGCAGGTGTGGCCTCAAACGGGGTTGATGCAATACGGATAGCAAAAGAAACATATCCAGACCTGATCCTGATGGACATCTGGATTGAAGGGTCTATGGATGGTATTGAAGTAGCAAACCATATCAACATGTATTATGAGATCCCCATCATCTTCCTGACCGCGTACTCGGATGATCTTACCATTTCCCGTGCAATAAAAGCCAAATCGTTTTCTTTCCTACTAAAACCATTTAATGAGCGTGAGCTCATTTCAAACATTGAAATGGCAATCAACAAGAGCCTGTCCTTCCAGAAATCCATGGCAGCCCAGCGGATCATGGAGTCCATGTTTGATCTCATGTCGGAGTGCATCATTTCGACCGACGCAGAGGGAAATATTTCACGGATTAATCCGGCTACCGAGAGGATGACCACCATAAGGCGGGAAGATATCACCGGTATGCCATTCTGGGAGGTTATCGCGATTCCCCCCGACCATCGTGAAATGCTGGCAGCCCTGGTCAGGAAAGCACAAAATTCAGGGGATGCGGTGGTGTACTGGCCATATCCCGTGTCGGTCCTGTCACGTACCGGTGAGATGATCCCGATGGACCTTACCCTTAACCTTCTTATGTTGCCAAATAGTGAGCTCTCAGGGATTATCTACATCCTCGTTCCCAAAAAGCATGAATAAACAGCAGTATTACCATGATCAAACCAGGATTGATACTATAGGTAATTCGTTACCGGATGTGGTCATGGGTGTACCGTTGCAACCTCCGGCCAGATGTACATGAATTACCATTTGAATTGTAAGAATACTTTTTTTTAAGGATTTTGGCATGAAAAATTCGCAGTTTTAACTTGGTTTGCCTGATGCACACATCATAGAGTTTTATTCGGATGTAAAACGCCACGCCCCTTTCGGCACCGTAATCTCAAAACGTGCTCCTTTGCCAGGCTCGCCCGTTTCAGTTAATGTAATGCCGGTGATGAGCAGGATCTCGCGGGCTAGAAATAAACCCATACCTGTATTTTTCCCAAATCCCCTCGTAAAAATCATTTCCTTTTCATCGACCATCACACCC
>JBAXMF010000369.1:0-3068 GCA_037134435.1 Methanomicrobiales archaeon
TGGCCGACACGACCGGTCCAAGGATGGCGGTCGCCGTTCCATGGAAAAACCGGACTGGTATCAGCCAGAGTGGATCGGAGATGAAGAGGTAAAGTAGCGGAGCGAGCAGGAATACAACGCCTGAAACGATAAGCAGGCGTTTTCTCCCGAGGTGATCAGACATCACGCCAATGGGAAACGAGAACAGTATACCGGCAAGTGGTGACACGGCAGCGATGATGCCGATAACTGTGTTACTGGCGCCTATTGCCTGCGCGAACAGGGGAAGCACGGGATTTTTAGAGATGGTTGTCGAGAAGATAGCGAAGAACCCGATCAGAGAGAGATAATATATCCTGGTGCGATCAGGCAGGGAATGAACTCCCGTTGCCTTTGGGTTAACCGACATGAACAACTTAGTACTGGAATGTTGTAGTTATAAAGTCCGAGGAAAAACTGTTTGCCCGACTTTTATTACCGTATCGAAAAAATCCATCCATTCCTGCGCAACGGTACCCCGTCATGTTCCGTGCAGGCCTTGTGAGTTATCATTCCCGAATCCGAACCGGGTAAAAATAAAGGTTAATGACTATGGCAACAACCGCCAATTCTTTCACTACCTGCGGGTTGAATCAGGCCGATTACCATACTTACAAAGTTCTACGCAGGAGATTTATGCAATTCAATCATTTACCACGGACCATACGATGAATGGGTGGTTTCTGCCTGACTCATCCGCCGTACTGTTACGTGGCTGCAAAGCCAGGTTGCCGACAGAATCATTTTGAATAACTTCGTGCAAGATGAAAGATCGGCGTCCTTTACGAAATTGATGAAAACCTGGGATCTGTGTGAGTCGGGGTATAAGGATCCCGTGCGATCCCGCATGTAAATTGGGAAGTCCGGTCCTCCGGTCTCCCGCTAAGGATTCTTTCCCTTGTCCATCGGGATTCTGCCGTTGGCCCGAGTCGGTTACGGGGCATCGTTTTTTTCTTAAGGGCAACCTCGCAGGTGAATCGGACTCCTACGAGATAATAGGGAAAGAATCACGAGTCCCGTCATCCAATACGAGCATTTATACCATCCATAACTGTTTTCTGGATCAGGAATATTTGGTGAAGTATGATGCCCTACCGGAAAATGATAAAGAAAATACCTGAATTTTCCATCTTAGGGTTCGGGTGCATGAGACTCCCCCTTACGGATAGCGGGCAGATTAACGAGGACCAGGCTACTGAGATGATCCGGTACGCGATAGACAATGGCGTGAATTATATCGATACTGCCTATCCCTATCACAATGGCGAAAGCGAACCATTCGTTGGACGTGCACTCGCCGACGGGTACCGCGAAAAAGTCCACCTTGCGACCAAGCTGCCAAGCTGGTTGATTGAGTCCCGGGAGGATATGGACAAGTATCTCGATGAGCAACTCACCCGTATCAGGACCGATCATATTGATTTTTATCTCGTACACGGGCTCATCCGGCCGTTCTGGGAGAAACTATCAGCGCTCGGTGTCACAGACTTTCTCGATGATGCAATCGCAGACGGGCGAATCCGCTATGAGAGCTTCTCGTTCCATGACATGACGAAGATCTTTAAGAAGATCGTAAAAGCGTAACGACTGGACATTTGCACAGATCCAATATAATTTCATGGACGAGGATTACCAGGCGGGGACCGCCGGGCTGAAATACACAGCAAAAAAGGGCCTCGACATCGTAGTTATGGAGCCGATACGGGGTAGCCTGCTTGCCAGGGACCTGGCAGGGGTTTTTAGAAATCTGGCAAAAGGCGAAGGTCCAACATCAACCCGCTGAATGGGCGCTCCTCTGGGCCTGGAACCATCCGGAAGTAACGGTCGTGCTGTCTGGTAAGTCAACCCCGGAGCAGGTCCGGCAGAATGTATCCCTCGCAAAAAGCGGGCTTGCGGACTCGCTGACGAAAAAGGAACTTGCCCTGTTTGGGAAGGTAAGAAAAGAGTTCAAAAAACGGGTTCTCATCCCCTGCACGGGATGCAAGTACTGCATGCCGTGCCCACATGGCGTGAACATCCCTGATTGCTTCGAATTCTACAACCGGGGCCACATGTACGAAGACGAGGATCAGACCCGGCAGATCTACTCGATGTTCCTCGGTGGCTTCTTCGACGGTACACTCAATTACGGGTCGCTCTGTAAGGAGTGCGGAGAATGCGAAGAGAAATGCCCGCAGGGCCTCCCTATCCGCGAGAACCTGAAGGACGTGGTGGAATATTTAGGGGAATGATATCCGGTATGTAAAAAAATCGTTTATTCCACCTGTCATCCATTAAGATTTAAGATTCCGGTAGTATTTTGCTTCGAACCAGTGGCAGGTCCTCACGCAGCGTCCAACATGGCAATAACAATAGTTTTTCCGATCCATGTCCCGTCTACTGTAATGGGTACAGACGATCCCGGCAACGAGGAGATGATTTCGTGATTGCGCGCAGTATCCCCTTGATCTGCCCGCCGAAAAAGTTGCGGGTGCACTTAACGTAAGTCCGGAAATGATCAAAAAATCACGTCCCTTTATTGGTCATCAGGACGGTAGCGTTGATAAAAAGGGTTTTCTCCATACGTGATAAGTTCACCTTTTCGCCCACAAAATGCCCGGTGAATGACGTCCTGGATGAATAATACGGCAAACTGGACGTAAAGGATGATTGCCACCAATGCCCCTCCGGCCAGGTGGCCGTCCCGTCCCCATCGAAACGGGAGGGTGAAAAAACTGGAGCGTATAAGGTACCGGCACCCGGTACTGCAACCCTGCTGCCAAGAGTAATTCTCCCACCATCATTCTTTGGGATTCAATAAAACAAAGGAGAGATATAATGTGTCGGAAGGGAACCATTATGCTATAAACATCAAATTCGCTAAAGGAGGAAAACTCGAATGGCCCGTGATGAGCCTATGAAAAATAAGGGGCCTGTTCAAAAAAACGACCAGGATTACCATGCTCTTTCCCGTGAGGACCTCTTCCGGGCTCTCAATTCCTCTGCCGGGGGACTTACAGGAGCCGAGGCTGAGCAGAGGGAGATTACCTACGGGAAAAATGATCTCTCCC